>NZ_CP110496.1:300000-483447 GCF_028748785.1 Candidatus Purcelliella pentastirinorum
GAAAGAATATAGACGATAAAAAAATTATTTTTTCAAATTATTTCGATATAAATATGATAATAGATTATTGGAGTGAAAAACGTCTGAATCATCATACAGAAGCAACAACAGCATTATATGCAGCACACGAATGTGCAAGATTAATCATTAAAGAAGGGATACATAATAGAATATTACGTCATAAACTACACGGAGATGCACTATTATATGGAATAAAAAATATGGGATTGAAAATTTTCGGTAATATAAAATATAAAATGAATAATATATTAGGAATAATAATACCAAAAAAAATAAATGGAGAACAAGTAAGAAAACTTATGTTAGAAGATTTTGGTATAGAAATAGGAACATCCTTTGGACCCTTAAAAGGAAAAATTTGGAGAATTGGTACTATGGGATATAATTCTCGTAAAGATTGTGTATTAAGAACATTATCGGCATTAGAATCAATACTTAATAAACTAGGATTTAAAACCATTCAGGGCAAAGCATTACAAGCAACATGGGATTTTTATAACATAAACGTATAATAATAAATTAGAGATATTGTTAATATGTACTATCCTAAAATAAAAAATAATGAATCAAAGAAATATGCTACACGTATATTAAATAGAATAGAAAAATTATCAAAAATAAGTGAAAATAAAAATGATATAACACGCCTTTATTTATCAATAGAACATGTAAAAACAAATAAAATTGTAGAAAAATGGATGAAATCGGCTGGAATGAAAACATGGCAAGATCAAGTAGGCAATATATACGGCAGATATGAAGCATCTACAAAAAAACAACCAGCAATTCTATTAGGTTCACATTTAGACACAGTACCTAATGCAGGTAAATATGATGGGATTTTAGGTGTATTAACTTCAATAGAAATTATAAATCATTTAAATAAAAAAAAAATACACCTAAAAAAAGCAATAGAAATTGTCGGATTTGCAGATGAAGAAGGAACACGTTTTGGTATAACATTATTAGGAAGTAAAGCATTAACAAATAAATGGAAAAAAAAATGGTTAAACTATAAAGATAAAAATAAAATTACAATTGCATATGCAATGGAAAATATAGGATTAAATACAAATAAAATATATTTAGCAAAAAGAAAAATCAAAGATATAAAAGCATATATTGAATTACATATAGAACAAGGACCATATCTATATAAAAATAATTCAAGTATGGGTGTAGTAAGTGCAATAAATGGAGCAAAAAGAATTAATTGCACATTTACCGGTGAATCAGGCCATGCTGGTACTGTCCCAATATGTATGAGAAAAGATCCACTCATAGCTACATCAGAATGGATATTATTTATAGAGAATCAATTATTAAAATCCAAAACAAAAATAGTAGCAACTATTGGTAAAATAAATTGTTACCCAGGAGCAACAAATGTAATACCGAAAAAAATAAAACTAACACTGGATATAAGAGGACCAAAAAATAATGAACTAAATAAAACGATATCAACCATATTAAAAAAAGCACAAGAAATTTCTAAAAAAAGAAGCATAATATTTAATTCAAAAAAATATTATTCTACAAAACCTATTCAATGTGATAAAAAAATCAAAAATATAATAAAAAAAATAATTACCAACATACAAGGAAATTGTCCATCACTAACAAGTGGTGCTGGACATGATGCTATTTCTATGGCAAAAAAATGGCCTATAGGAATGATATTTATTAAATGTATAAAAGGAATTAGTCATTCACCCAAAGAAAAAGTATTAAAAAAAGATATAATAAAAACAATTAAAGCTTATATGGAAATAATTTATAATTTAACAGAAATAATTTAAAATTTAAAAAAAAATAATTATGAAAATAATTAATTATTTTCATAATTAAAACTAGTATAATTATCAAACCTAGACCAATTACCATTAAAAATCAAACGAACAGTTCCAATAGGACCATTTCTTTGTTTTCCTATAATAATTTCTGCAACACCCTTTAAATCACTATGCTCATTATATAATTCATCTCTATAAATAAACATTATCAAATCTGCATCTTGCTCAATAGAACCAGATTCACGTAAATCAGAATTAACAGGTCTTTTATCTACTCTTTGCTCTAAAGAACGATTTAATTGTGAAAGCGCCATAATTGGTACCTTCAACTCCTTTGCTAACGATTTTAATGACCTAGATATTTCACCTATCTCAACATTTCTATTATCTGAAATATAAGGAACACGCATTAATTGTAAATAATCTATCATAATTAAACTCAAACCATTATTTTCACGATATACACGTCTAGCTCTTGAACTCATTTCGATAGGAGTTAAACTGGAAGAATCATCAATATATATATTTTTGCGATCTAATAAAACTTTTACAGTACTAGAGATCCTTAACCAATCCTCATCACTTAATTTACCAGCACGTATTTTAGATTGATCTACTCTAGATAATGAAGATAACATACGAATCATAATCTGTTCAGAAGACATTTCTAAACTAAATATTAAAATAGGTTTATCATAAATCATAGAAACATTTTCACATATATTCATTGCTAAAGTTGTTTTTCCCATTGATGGTCTAGCAGCGACAATAATTAAATCTGAAGGTTGTAAACCAGCGGTTTTTTTATTAATATCTATATAACCAGTATTTATACCAGTAATATCTCCATTAGGGGTCTTAAATAATCTTTCTATATTTGATATAGTTATATCAAGTATATGTTCTATACGCTTTGGACCAAACGACTTATTAAGTCTTTCTCTAGAAATATTCATTATACTAGATTCTGCAAAATCTATTAAATCTTCACTCTTCTTTCCATTTAAAAAATAACCAGCATCAACAATTTTATTTGCAACTGAAATAATATTTCTAACAATAGATCTTTCACGAACAATAGATGCATAAGTTGAAATATTAGCGCTACTTGGAACATTTTTAGATAATTCAGCTAAATAAGCGAATCCACCAACATTATCTATGTTACCATTCTGTTCTAAAGATTCTGAAAGAGTTATCAAATCTATAGGATTACCATTATCAAATAAATACTGCATAGTAGTAAATATTACACGATGTGCACTACTAAAAAAATCATCAACAACCAATAACTCAGAAACAATATCCCATTTATCATTATCTAACATTAAGCCTCCCAAAATTGATTGTTCAGCTTCTAAAGAATAGGGTGGAGCTCTGAATTTTGAAATTAGAGATTTTTTATTTTTAATTGATTTATTAATTAATAAATTATCATTCATAATTTAATACCATAAAATTAAAGAAATATTCAAAAATGAAAATAATAATGAAATTAATCTAAAAAAAAAATAATATTTTTAAAATAAAAAACACTTATTTTTTAACTAAAGATTATCCAAACAGGTTTTTAAATCTTTATCCAAGGGTGAACGAATCAATATTGTTTTATTAGTTCTAGGATGGATAAAATTTAATTCATAAGCATGTAAAAATAATCTTTTCAATCCTGTATGAGATAATCGATTATCAAATTCAAATTTACCATATCGTTTATCAAAAGCAATATAATGACCTAAATAACTAGTATGTAATCTAATCTGATGAGTTTTACCAGTAATCAATTCAGCTTTAATTAAAGTAGAAAATTTAAAATATCTCTTTACACTAAAATGAGTTTCAGAACATTTAATATTAATAAATAAAGGTTTATTTTTGATACTATTTTTATATATTTTTTTACAAATAACAGGAATATTAACTATTTTAAGATCCATAGGCCATATACCATATACCAAAGCTAAATACTTTTTTTTAATTTGATAATTACGAAATTGTTTATGTAAACAACATAAAGAATAACGATTTTTAGCAAGTAATAATAAACCTGAAGTATCACGATCAATTCTATGGACTAATTCAAGAAATACATCATAAGAATATAAAAAACGTAAACCATCTAACACATTATTAAATATTTTTGTACCACCATGTACAGCAATACCAGAGGGTTTGTTAATAATTAATAAATCTTTATCTTCATACAAGATTGATTGTTGTAATAGTATAATAAATGTATTATTAAAATGTTTGACAAAATTACTATTTTTATTAGAATACCACAAAGAAGAAACTTCTATTATATCATTGATTTTTAATCTATAAATGTGTTCAACATGTTTACCATTAACACGTATTCCACCTTTTCTTAATAAACTATATATTTTACTCTTAGGTATACATTTCAAAGATTTAAATAAATAATTATCAACACGTTGACCCAACTCATTGAGTCCTATAGTAAAAATTTGCGCACTATTTCTATAACCTGACATATAATAAATAAAATTTTATTAAGAAAAATATAATAAAATGATAACATTATTTAACTAAAAAAATTACTCATTATTTATAATAATATAAATTACCAATTCAATAAATACAAATCCATTAGTAATAAATTGAATAATTTCACCAATTCTTATATTATGAATATATACGTATATATTTTTATAAGTTATAAAAATATATAAAATAATAAAATTAAAAAATAAACTTTAAATAATATTCATTAAATAAAATTTAATAAAATATAAACTTCAATAAAATAAATAATATTATTAAAATAATTAATCTATCTATATAAGTTATTATTTAATAATATGTAATTTAATTAATTATATAAAATGAGTATAATTATCATGAAAAGAATGTTAATAAATGCAACTCAAAAAGAAGAATTAAGAGTTGCTTTAGTTGACGGACAAAATTTATATGATTTAGATATAGAAAGTCCAAGATATGAACAAAAAAAATCCAATATATACAAAGGTAAGATAACGAGAATCGAACCAAGTTTAGAAGCGGCATTTGTAAATTATGGAACAGAAAAACATGGATTTCTACCCTTAAAAGAAATATCAAATGAATATTATCCTAAAGGTTATAATAAAATAGATAAACTTAATATAAAAGAAATATTATCAGAAGGGCAAGATATAATAATACAAGTTAATAAAGAAGAAAGAAGAAATAAAGGAGCTGCTCTTACTACATTTATTAGCCTGGCAGGAAGTTACTTGGTATTAATGCCTAATAATCCTAAAGCAGGAGGTATATCACGTAAAATAGAAGGTGAAGAAAGGATAGAAATAAAAGAATTAACCTCATTATTAAAAATACCCAATGGTATGGGAATAATAATAAGAACAGCAGGATTAGGAAAAACTATAAATTCCTTACAATGGGATTTAAATTTTAGATTAAAACATTGGGAATCTATAAAAAAATTAGCTAAAAAAGAATCTTCACCATTTTTAATATATCAAGAAAGCAATGTAATAGTTAGAGCATTTAGAGATTATTTAAAACCAGATATAGGAGAAATATTAATTGATAATCCTAATATATTAACATTAGCACATAAACATATAACTGAATTAGGAAGACCTGATTTTAATAATAAAATAAAATTATATAAAGGTGAAATACCGCTCTTTAATTATTATCAAATTGAATCACAAATTGAAACTGCATTTCAAAGAAAAGTAAAATTACCATCTGGTGGAGATATAATAATAGACACAACAGAAGCACTAACAACTATAGATATAAATTCAGCTCAATCCAAAAAGGGTATAGATATAGAAGAAACTGCATTTCATACAAATCACGAAGCAATAAATGAAATATCAAGACAATTAAGATTAAGAGATCTAGGAGGATTAATAGTTATAGATTTTATAGATATGGCATCAGTAAAAAATCAAAGAATAATAGAAAATAATTTAAAAGAAATAATAAAAGAAGATAGAGCAAGAATTCAAATAAACCATATCTCTAAATTTGGATTATTAGAAATGTCAAGACAAAGATTAAGCACATCTCTGAGAGAATCAAGTCATTATGTATGTCCTAGATGTAATGGAACAGGTAATATTAGAGATAATGAATCATTAGCATTATCGATTTTAAGATTAATAGAAGAAAAATCAATAAAAGAAAATACATACAAAGTACATGTATTTGTTCCCATAAAAGTTGCCTCATATCTTCTTAATGAAAAACGTGATGCATTGAACAAAATAGAACAAAGACAAAAAGGAGTAAAAATAATTATAGTACCAAATAAAAAAATTGAAACACCAAATTATTTTATATCTAGAATATGTAAAAAAAAAGAAAACAATATACTAAGCTATGAATTATATAAAAAATATAAATCTGAAATAAAATGTATATATGAAATAGAAAAATATAAAAAAAAAAAATACTCCAATACAAAACAAAAAAAAAATAAATATAACAATCAAAAGGAATATATAAATAATTATTTAACAAAAGACTCATATTACAAAAAAATTATTATAATAATTAAAAAATTTTTATCTTTAAAAGATTTAATTAAAAAAATAAAAAATATAATAAACACAAATTTTTTAAATAAAATAAATAAAAAAAAAGATAAAAAAAATAAAATACAATGTATTTATTTTAAAAACAAAAAAATAAAAAATAATAAAATAAAAATCAATAAAAAAAACAAAAATTTAAAATTAAAAAATAATAAAATAACTAGTCTACTAAAACTAGAAAACAAAAATAAAAAAATAGAAAATTTTCCAAATAAAAAAAATAAAAAATTAAAAATAAAAAAACAAAAAATTAAAAATATAAAAATAAATAATAAAAAATCATTAAAACAAATAGATCACGCAATGTACACACTAGAATGGACAATGTGTAAAATATGTACATCAAAAGATATTATACAAAAACATATACTAAAAAATAAAAAATATAAAGATAAAAAAAATAATAAAACAAACAAACAAAATAAAAAAGATAAAAAAATAAAAAAAAATAAAAAACAAAAAAATATTAATCCAAAAAACAACTATAAAAATTTAATAAAAAAAACAAAAAAACCGTCAAAAATTTTTGGATATAAACATGTAAGTGCTCCTATAACAAAAATAAAAAAATATAAAAAAAAACAAACAAAATAAAAAAGATAAAAAAATAAAAAAAAATAAAATAAAAAAATTAATAGCGAGTAAAATCTGATATGCGCAATTTTAATAAAAAAAGCATTAATAAATATGTAATTAAACCAATAAAACATAATAAAAATAAACGAAATATTTTATAAAAAAAATTACCAATTTCCCAAGACGGCATAAAATACATGCAAATAAATAAAACACCAGACATAACAATGACCGAAAAAAAAATACGAAACAAAAAAATTAACCAACCAGAATTAGGTATAAAAACATTTCTTTTACGTAATTCATAATACAATAAAAAAGCATTTATTAACCCAGACAAACTAGTTGACAAAGCAATACCTATATATTCAAAAAAATAAACAAATAAAAAATTCATAATTTGAGAAAATACTAAAATTATAAGAGAAATCTTTATAGGAGTAACAATATCTTGAAAAGAATAAAAACTAGTAGATAAAATTTTAACTGTAATAAATCCCAATAAACCCAATGAATAAGCAAGTAAAATATGTTGAGTCATTAATGAATCAAATGCTGTAAATTTACCATATTGAAACAAAATTAAAATAATAGGACCAGATAATATAATCAATGCAACAGTAGCAGGCAAAGCTAATAAAAAACAAAGACGCAATCCCCAATCAATTAAAGAAGAACATCTTTTATAATCTTTGATAAAAAAACTTCTAGATAAAGACGGTAATAAAATAGAACTTATAGACACTCCTAAAACACCACTAGGAAACTCCACCAACCTTTCAGCATAATATATCCATGAAACAGAACCAGTTGTAAAATAAGAAGATAAAATAGTATTTATAAATACAGATATTTGACTTATAAAAGTTACTATCATCATAGGAATTATTTTATAAAAAATATGATATATTTTAATATTACGAAAATTAAAATATGGAAATACCAAAAGACCTAATTTTTTTAAAAAAGGAAGTGGATATAAGAATTGCAAGCATCCACCAAATAAAACAGACCATGCCAAACCTACAATAGGATGATCAAAATATTTAATTATAAATAAAGAAAAAAAAATCATACTCATGTTAAGTAAAATAGGTATAAAAGACGAAATTGTATATTTATTCCAAGTATTCAATACTAATCCATATAAAGATGAAATTGAAATAAAAATTATATAAGGAAACATAATACTAAATAAAATTTTAGCTAAATATAATTTATGTACATCACAAGAATAACCAGGTAAAAAAAATAATATTATTACAGAAGAATTAATAATACCTAAAAATACTATAAATAATAAAATAAAAAAAAATAAACCCAAAATAGATGAAAGAAAAATTTTTATTTCTTTTTTATTTTTATTAGATTTATATTTATATAATATAGGAACAAGAACTTGAGAAACACTACCATCAGCAAATATTTTTCTTAATAAATTTGGTAGTTTAAATGCAATATAAAAAGCATCCGTTTCAATACTAACACCAAAAACATATGCAACCACAGCATCACGTACAAATCCCAAAAAACGAGATAAACATGTAATAAAACTAACAAAAATAAAAGATTTAAACATAATAATAATCTATATAAAGTATATAATAATTAAGATAAATTATCTTATCATTTTTTAGAAAAAAAATGATACATATGATAAACTTATTTATAATAAATTAATGTAATAATAGATACTTGTACAAATAAAAAAACTTTAAATAAAAAACATATAATTAAAAATAATAATTTTAATTAATTAAAATTATTCTATATTTTTTAATAACAGATAAATATAAAAAATAAAATAATGATTACTGATATTAAAAAAATCAATAAATATATTAAATATTAAAAATATAATTCAAAAAATATATTTTCAAAATAAAATTAAAAAATAAAATAAATTTAACATATGAAAAATATAAATCTCATTAAAAAACTAAAAAAAAGAGGATTAATAAAAAATATAACTAATGAAAAACAATTAATAAAAAAAATAAAAAATAAAAATATTAAATTATACTGTGGTTTTGATCCTACAGCAGAAAGTTTGCACTTAGGTCATCTAATACCTATAATTTGCTTGAAACATTTTCAAAAATACGGACATACACCAATAATTATCATTGGAGGAGCAACAAGTCTAATTGGAGACCCTACATTAAAAAAAAAAGAAAGAAAAAAAATATCTAAAAAACAAACAAATCAATATACAAAAAAACTAAAAATACAAATAAATAAAATTTTAAAAAATGAAATAAATAATAAAAATCTCAATATAATTAATAATTACACTTGGTTTAAAAATAAAAAAATAATAAATTTTCTTATTAAAGTAGGAAAACATTTTTCTATAAATAATATGATAAATAAAGATTTCATTAAAAAAAGAATAAAAAACATAAAACATGGAATATCTTTTACTGAATTTTCATATAATTTATTACAAAGTTATGACTTTTATAAACTAAATAAAAAACACAATGTAATATTACAAATAGGAGGCGCGGATCAATGGGGAAATATGATTTCAGGTATAGAATTAATAAAAAAAATAAACAAAAAAAAAACATTTGCATTAACAGTACCATTACTAACCAAATCTAATGGAGAAAAATTTGGAAAAAGTAAAAAACAAAATATTTGGTTAGATGAAAAAAAAACTAGTCCTTACAAATTCTATCAATTTTGGATGAACATAAATGATAAAGAAATATATAATCTTTTAAAAATATTTACATTTATGAAAATATCAAAAATAAAATTATTAATAAAAAAAAAAAATAAAAATGAAAAAAAAAATATGGGACAATTAATTTTAGCAAAAAAAATAACCACAATGATTCATGGAAAACAAAATACAAAAACAGCTGAAAATATAACAAAAATATTATTTCATAAAAAAATAAAAAATATAACAGAAAAAGACCTTAAAGAATTAAAAAAAGGTGGTATACCATATATAAAAATTAAAAATAACGAAAATATAAATTTAACAAAAATTTTAATTAAAACAAAATTAAGCAAATCAAAAACACAAGCAAGAAAAATAATAATATCTAATGCAATAATGATAAATAATAAAAAACAAAAAAACACAGAACATAAAATAAACGAATCAGAAAAATTATTTAATCAATATACAATTATAAAAAAAGGAAAAAAAAAACATTTTATGATAATATGGCAATAAATAAAAATTAACTTAAATAAAAAATAAAATAGTTAAAAATTTAATAATCAATAAAAAATAAAAATGGAAATTAAAAATAACAAAATTAACAATACTATTGTTCCAATGGTAATAGAAAATTGTAATAACAGAGAAAGATTTTATGACATATATTCCCGTTTATTAAAAGAAAGAATAATATTTATAAATGGTATAATAAATGACGAATTATCAAATCTAACTATTGCACAAATGTTATTTTTAGAAGCCGAAAATCCAAAAAAAGATATATACTTATATATTAATTCGCCTGGAGGTAATATAACATCAGGATTATCAATATATGATACAATAAATTTTATTAAACCAGATATAAATACAATATGTATAGGACAAGCATGTTCTATGGGAGCATTTTTATTATCATCAGGTAAAAAAAATAAAAGATTTTCCTTGCCTAATTCTACAATAATGATACATCAACCATTAAGCTCGTATAAAGGACAAGTAACTGATATAGAAATACATACTAGAAATATAGTAAAAATAAAAAATAAAATAAATAAAATATTAGCTAAAAATACAGGAAAAACAATAGAAAAAATAAAAAATGATACAGAAAGAGATTATTTTTTTACTACTAAAGAAGCAATAAATTATGGTATTATTGATAAAATTTTAATAAAAACAAATGATTAATTAATAAAATATTTATAGATAATCAAAATTATTGTAATGAAAATATTAAAACTTACAAAATTAGGACAAAAAAAATGACAGAAAATAATAATACCTTAAATAAATTATTATTTTGTTCTTTCTGTAAAAAAAATCAAAATGAAGTACAAAAACTAATAGCTGGATCATCAGCACATATTTGCAATGAATGTATAAAAATATGTAATAATATTATCGAAAATGAATCAAAAGAAATAATCAAAAAATATAAAAATATACCAACACCAAAAAATATAAAAAAACAATTAGATGAATATGTTATTGATCAAGATAAAACTAAAAAAATTTTAGCTGTAGCAGTATATAATCATTATAAAAAATTCAAATACAATAATTCTAAATTTGGTAAAAGTAACATTTTATTAATTGGCCCAACAGGAAGTGGAAAAACCTTATTAGCAGAAACATTAGCACAAATGTTAAATGTACCATTTAGTATAGCAGATGCAACAACATTAACAGAAGCGGGTTACGTTGGAGAAGATGTAGAAAATATAATACAAAAATTATTACAAAAATGTAATTACAATATAAAAAAAGCACAAAATGGAATAATTTATATAGATGAAATAGATAAAATATCAAAAAAAACAGATAATCCTTCAATAACAAGAGATGTATCTGGAGAAGGTGTACAACAAGCATTGTTAAAATTAATTGAAGGTACAATAGCATCAATACCTCCATATGGAGGAAGAAAACATCCACAACAAGAGTTTTTACAAATAGATACTTCAAAAATTTTATTCATTTGCGGAGGAGTATTTAATGGATTAGAAAAAATTATTTTAAATAGAATTGAAAAAAAAAATTTAATAGGATTTAATAGAAGAAAAAAAAATAAAAAAGATCAAACAAAAAACATAATAAATAAAGTAGAACCAGAAGATTTAATAAAGTACGGTATCATACCTGAATTTATTGGTAGACTAACAATAATAACAACATTAAAACAACTAAATAAAAAAGCTTTAATAAAAATATTAAATATACCAAAAAATTCATTAACAAAACAATACATAGAATTATTTAGTATGGAAGGAATAACTCTAGAATTTCATAAAAAAGCATTAAATAAAATAGCAAAAAAAGCCTTATTAAAAGGAACAGGAGCAAGAGGACTAAGATCAATTATGGAAGATATATTATTAGATAGTATGTATAATATTCCATCAATAAAAGGAATAAAAAAAATCATAATTAATAGTTCAACAGTTGATAAAAAATCTAAACCAATTATAATATATAAAAATTAAAATACCATAAATAAAAAAATGTGTTTTATTTAATAAAATAAAAAAATTCTAATATAATAGGTACTAATTATCATAAATAAACCTCTATATTACAATATGCTTAAAGCTTGAAATATATATTTATTACTAGTATTATTTATACAGTTTCCATTTCCTACCTAAAATTAAATTAAAGAGAGAGCTCTATGAATATCGAGCATTCTGAAAATATTAAAATTCCTGCTTTACCGTTACGTGATGTAGTAGTTTACCCTCATATGGTTATTCCATTATTTGTGGGTAGAAAAAAATCAATTAACTGTTTAGAAACAGCGATGCAAACAGATAAAAAAATAATATTAGTTGCACAAAAAGAAGCATCTATAGAAAAACCTAAAATAAAAAACCTATTTTCTATAGGAACAATATCAAAAATTTTACAAATGTTAAAATTACCTGATGGTACAGTAAAAGTATTAATAGAAGGATTACAAAGAGCAAAAATAAATAATTTTATTGAAAACGAAAATCATTTTCTAGCATACATAAATTATATACAATCACCTATAATAAAAAAACGTGAACAAGAAATATTAATTAGAACAACAATAAATCAATTTGAATATTACATCAAATTAAATAAAAAAATACCAACTGAAGTATTATCAACAATTAATAAAATAGAAGATGCAGCGAAACTAGCTGATACCATAGCTGCTCATATGTCAATGAAAATAAAAGATAAACAAACAATCTTAGAAACATTTGATATAAGTAAAAGATTAGAACATCTTATGACCATAATGGAATCAGAAATAGATCTTTTACAAGTAGAAAAAAGAATAAGAAATAGAGTTAAAAAACAAATGGAAAAAAGTCAAAGAGAATACTATTTAAATGAACAAATAAAAGCAATACAAAAAGAATTAGGTGATATAGAAAATATAAATGATGAATATAAAAATTTAAGAAAAAAAATAAATTCAGCAAAAATGCCCAAAGAAATACAAAAAAAAACCCAATCAGAATTAAAAAAATTAAAAATGATGTCACCTATGTCAGCAGAAGCAACAGTGGTAAGAGGATATATAGACTGGATGATACAAGTACCCTGGCATACAAGATCAAAAATAAAAAAAGATTTGAAAAAAGCAAAACATATGTTAGACATGGATCACTTTGGTTTAGAAAATGTAAAAGAAAGAATAATTGAATATTTAGCTGTACAAGCTAGAACAAAAAAAATAAAGGGTCCTATTCTATGTCTAGTTGGACCACCAGGGGTTGGAAAAACATCATTAGGTGAATCAATAGCTAGGGCAACAGGAAGAAAATATTTAAGAATGTCTCTAGGAGGGATGAGAGATGAAGCAGAAATAAGAGGACATAGACGTACATATATAGGATCCATGCCAGGTAAATTAATACAAAAAATGACTAAAATTGGAGTAAAAAATCCATTATTTTTACTTGATGAAATAGATAAAATTTCTTCAGATATAAGAGGTGATCCTGCATCAGCATTATTGGAAGTATTAGATCCAGAACAAAATACAACATTTAACGATCACTATTTAGAAGTTGATTATGATTTTTCTGATGTAATGTTCATAGCAACTTCTAATTCAATGAATATACCAGCACCACTAATTGATAGAATGGAAATAATTAAACTATCAGGTTACACTGAAGATGAAAAATTAAATATTGTAAAAAAATATCTATTACCAAAACAAATCGAAAGAAATGCATTAAAAAATGATGAATTATATCTAAATGAAAAAACAATAATAAATATTATAAGACATTATACACGTGAAGCTGGAGTAAGAAATTTAGAAAAAGAACTATCTAAAATCTGTAGAAAAACAGTAAAAACTTTATTTATGAATAAATCAATTAAAAAAATAAAAATCAATAATAAAAATTTAAAAAAATACTTAGGTATACAAAAATTTTATTCAAATAAAATTGATAAAATTAATAAAATAGGCAGAGTGACAGGATTAGCATGGACAGAAGTAGGAGGTGAACTATTAACTATTGAAACTGAATGTGTGCCTGGTAAAGGAAAACTAACCTATACAGGTTCATTAGGTGACGTAATGCAAGAATCCATTCAAACAGCAATGACTGTAGTTAGAGCTAGAACAGATAAATTTTATATTAATAAAAACTTTTACGAAAATTGTGATATACATGTACATGTACCAGAAGGAGCAATACCTAAGGATGGACCAAGTGCTGGAATAGCTATGAGCACAGCATTAATATCTTGTTTAACAAAAAAAGCAATACGTCCTAATATAGCAATGACAGGAGAAATAACATTACACGGATTAGTATTATCAATCGGAGGATTAAAAGAAAAATTATTAGCAGCACACAGAGGAGGAGTAAAAATAGTAATAATACCTTATGAAAACAAACGTGATTTAGAAGAAATACCTAAAAATATCACTTCAGCACTAAAAATCCATGCAGTAAAAAATATAGAAGAAGTATTAGATCTAGCATTAGAAAATAAAATATAAACATAATCATAAAATAATACTTCTAATTAATTAAAAAAAACTAAACAAAATGATAAAAAAATTTAAAAAAAAACATGGAAAAATAATACTAAAAGTAATCTTACTTATTATAATTACATCAATAATATTTACTAGTATTAGCAATCATATTATTAAAATTAATAATGATTATATAATAAAAATAAATAAGGAAAAAGTAACTTTCATAAAACTTATAAATAAATATAAATATGAAATTAATCAACAAAAAATAATATATGGTAATAAATTTTTAAAATTAAAAAAAGATAAAAATTTCATAAATAAAATACAAACAAATATAATAGAACAATTTATCAATGAAATATTATTAAAACAATATACAAAAAAATTAAATTTTAAAATAACAGATGACAAAATAAAAAATTTTATTTTGAATGATGAATCATTCAAAATAAATGGTTTATTTAATAATAATAAATACTTAATAATTTTAAAAAAAATAAATTTAACAGTAAATCAATACATAAAAATATTAAAAGATAAAATATTAATAAAAGAAATAATAGAAAATATAAAAAATTCAAATTTTATCTTAAATAAAGAAATAAAAATATTAACAAATTTACTAAATCAAAAACGTATTGTACAAATAGCAAAAATAAATTTAAAAAATTATAAATATAAAAACAAAATTGAAATAAAAAAACAAATATTACAAACAATTAATAAACTAAATAAAGGCATATACATAAACTTAAATAAATTAAAAATAAAATTTAATAAAAAAAAAATATTAACATTATCAAAAAAAAATGATAAAAATATAAATAAAATAATATTCAATTTACAAACACCTATAAACAATAAACCAATATATTATTTAAGTAAATGTAAAAATAATAAAAATATTTTACTACTAATAAAGTTAATAAAAGTATACTATGACAATATAGACATAAGAAATATAAAAATAAATGATTTTAAAGAATATAATAAACAAATGGAAATAGAATATATCATGTCAAATTTAACAAATCATGCAAACATTAAATATAATAAAAATATCAAATAAATATATATTTATATTTTAAAAAAATAAATAGAAAATAAAATTGATGTAGGCAAAGTTAATATACAAATTAAAAAAATATTCTTTACAATACCACAATTATAAACTAACTTTATCAAATAACATAAAACTCACTATAGAAGAAGAAATGATATGTATTGTAGATACTGGGTATTCCTGTATAACTGTAAATAACAATAACAAAAAAAGATGTAATTTGAAAAGATATACTTTAAGAATAAGTAATATTTTTACGACCTATTTTTTTTCCAATAGTTAATGTTATTCTTTTCCATCCCAATATAGTACTAAAATAAAGTGCAATGGCAACAAAAAAAAAATCCAAATAGGAGCATATTCAATAATATATAAAATATTATTATTAATAATATTTAACAATTGTTTATCAGTATAACTTGTATCTGAATAATTCAATATTTGATTAATATAATCAGATACATGTATCAACAAAAATCTTAAATTAATTAATTGAACAACACTTAAACTCTTATAATCTAATATATTAAATAATAATAATTGAATAAAACTAATAACATTAGAAATATTTAAGTTATCATGAAAATTTTCTTTTAATAAAAAAACATTATTAACATCAATAGTGTAAAGATTAGATAAATGAATAATTCTTAATTTTGTTTATTATTATTTTTCATAAAAACTTTTAAAATTATTTACAGCATTCTTTGTATACACTATTTTACAACAAGAAAAATTAAAATTTAAAACAAAACAACCTGGCATTATACAAATTAATATTAACATAATTAAACCTATATCTTTTTGTCCACCATTAGATCCATGATCATAACTAACACTTATAGAAAAAAAAATGATAAATAATCTAATCCAAAAAGGTGGTTTTTCTATACCAAATTTTTTATAATAATCAAGAGTAGTCATATGTATACATAAATATCTTTAATTATTACTTAAAAATTTACGCAATAATATATTGATAATACCTGATAAAAATAAACCAATAATAGGAGAAAAAAATAAAAATAATAAAATATTAATAATATCATTAGTATGCAATATATTAAAAATTGAAATGTTATTAATAAAACAATATATCAAATTAATACCAATAATAAATCCAATTAAAACATATGAGCTAGACAAAGAAAAACCAAAATACCAAGTAATAAGATCCAATATAATTGAAGATAATAAAAAAAAAAACTACTCTCAAACTATTTATAGAAATAATATCTATTAATAAATTTATTGGAAATAAATGAATTACAGAATAAACAACTGTTTAACAACCCAATAAAACACCAAAAAAATTAAATATACTAGATAAAATTATAGAAGATTTAACCTTCATAGTTTTAGTATAAATTAATTTAACAACAGAATTAGCCGTATCATGAAAACTATTAATAATTTCATAAAACAATACAAATATTAATGCAATAAAAAAAACTAAAATATTTTGTATATTATAAATAAAACATTGTTCAAACATAAAAAAACCAAAATAAATTTATACTTATTAAAACATTAAATAATAATACAAAATAAAAAAAAATAAAAAAATAATTTTAAAAACCATACCTAAAAAATAAAAAATTAATTATTAAAACTAATACTACTACAATATTTAACCATTTTAGTTAAAAAATATTTGGGTGACTAATGGGGATCGAACCCATAACCACCGGATCCACAATCCAGTACTCTACCATTTGAGCTATAGTCACCAATAATTATTATTACTTTTAAAAAATAATATTTAATCAAAAAACTCAACAATAATTAAACCTTAACCTTCTATTTCTAAAGACAATTTTTACCAAATTAAGCTAAGATCGCAAATGAAATTATTTAAAATAACAATCTTTAATTAATAATTATTTAATAAAAAATTTTTTTAAATATTTAATTATAATATTTTGATCATCAATAGTTAAATTATAATATATTGGAATACGTATTAATCTTTCACTTTCAACTGTAGTATAAACATCACTATTTACAAAACGACTAAATCTTTTAGCGACTGGAGATGTATGTAAAGGAACATAATGAAAAGAAACAATAATTTTATATTTCATTAACCAATTCACTAAAGAATAACATTTATTTCTATTTTTCATTTTTAAATAAAAAATATGTGCATTATGTTTGCAATATTTTGGAATATTAGGTAATTCTAATTTTTTATTTTCACTTAGATAAAATAATTCACTAAAATAATTATTCCATAAATTCATACGATAATTATAAATATATTTTGATGCCTTTAATTGAGCCCATAAATATGCAGCTTGTAAATTTGACATAAAATAATGTGATCCAACCCCATACCACATATAATTATTTATCTGATTTGAATTAACAATTGAACGATTAGTACCTTCTTCATATATAATATAAGATCTTTTTATTAATAAATCATCATTAATTACTATAGCTCCACCTTCACCACCAGAAGTGTAATTTTTAGTTTTATGAAAACTAAAACAACCAATATGACCTATACCACCTAAATATACATTTTTATATTTAGACATCATTCCTTGTGCAGCATCTTCTATAACATATAAATTATACTTTATAGCCACAGACATAATTAAATCCATATCACAACTAACTCCAGCATAATGAACAGCAACTATTGCTTTAGTTTTTTTGGTAATAGCTTGTTCAATAAGATTTTCATTAATATTTAAAGTATCTGGTCGAATATCAACAAATACTATTACAGCCCCTCTCAATACAAATGCATTAGCCGTGGAAACAAATGTATAACTAGACATTATAATTTCATCTCCAGATTGGACATTAATTAACAAAGCTGCCATCTCTAAAGAAGAAGTACATGAAGTAGTTAAAAACACTTTTTTAAAATTAAACTTACTTTCAAACCAATTTTCACATAATTGTATAAACTTATTATTATTATTAAATTTAATATCAAGTATAGCAGAATTGACATATTTAATTTCAGTTCCAAATATAGGTGGAATATTTAACAAAATCATATATAAGCCCTATAGATAATACAATCATTATAAATTAAATAAAAAAATAAACTTTATTTTTTTTTAAAAATATAACATATTTAAAATATAAAAAATATTTATAAAAAATAAGATTTTTATCAAAATAAAAAAATCATAATCTATGATCTTCTCATCATATCAAAAAACTCATCATTAGTTTTAGTCATAGCTAATTTATTAATCAAAAATTCCATTGCATCAATTTCATTCATAGGATGTACTATTTTACGCAAAATCCACATTTTCTGTAATTCATCAGAAGAAACTAATAATTCTTCTTTACGTGTACCAGAACGATTATAATCAATAGCTGGAAAAACACGTTTTTCAGCGATTTTACGTGATAAATGCAACTCCATATTTCCTGTACCCTTAAATTCTTCGTAAATAACTTCGTCCATTTTAGATCCAGTATCAATCAATGCAGTAGCAATAATTGTCAAACTTCCACCTTCCTCCATATTTCTAGCAGCACCAAAAAAACGTTTGGGTCTATGTAAAGCATTAGCATCAACACCACCAGTAAGTACTTTGCCTGATAAAGGAGCAACTGTATTATAAGCTCTGGCCAACCTAGTAATAGAATCTAATAAAATGATTACATCTTTTTTATGTTCAACTAAACGTTTTGCTTTTTCTAAAATCATTTCAGAAACATGAACATGTCGAGATGCAGGTTCATCAAAAGTGGATGCAACTACTTCACCATTAACTAAACGTTGCATTTCAGTAACTTCTTCTGGACGTTCATCGATTAATAAAACTATCAATACATAATTAGAATAATTATATGTAATATTTTGAGCTATATTTTGTAAAAGCATAGTTTTACCGGCTTTAGGAGGGGCTACAATTAATCCTCTCTGCCCTAAACCTATAGGTGATACCAAATCTAAAACACGTGCTGTCAAATCCTCAGTTGAACCATTACCTCTCTCCATATATAATCTAAAATTAGCATGTATAGGCGTTAAATTTTCAAATAAAATTTTACTACGCGCATTTTCAGGTTTATTATAATTAACTTTATTTACTTTTAATAAAGCAAAATATCTTTCACCATCTTTTGGAGGACGTATTTTACCAAAAATACTATCTCCAGTTCTAAGATTAAAACGACGTATTTGACTAGGAGACACATATATATCATCAGGTCCTGCTAAATAAGAACTATCAGATGAACGTAAAAACCCAAAACCATCTTGTAAAATTTCTAATACACCATCTCCAAATATATCTTCACCAGACTTAGAATGTTGTCTGAGTATTGTGAAAATAATATCCTGCTTGCGCATATGTGGCAAATTTTCCAATCCTATATTGTTACCAACTACAATTAATTCTGATACAGGAGTATTTTTTAATTCGGTAAGATTCATAATAAAAAATTCTTATTAAATCAGAAAGTTATAAATAACTACAATGTGCAGATCTATAATATTTAATATAACAAAACACTCTTATTCAGAAATATTTTAAATATATTTTAAATGAAGAAAAATATTAAAAACTATATTTTAAATTTTAAATATAAAATTTGTACTTATAATACATATTTAAATAAAAAACAAACATAAATCTCAAAAAAATAATACAAAATAAATAATTATACTATCTACTTTAATAAACCAAAATATTAAAGTAAATATTTATCTAAAAATATTTTCATTTCTTGCAGAGAAAAAGAACCTATTTTTTCTGCTACAACACATCCATTTTTAAATAATAAAGATGTTGGTATACTTTTTATCTTATATTTTTTAACAACAAGCGAATTATCATCTACATTTATTTTAGCTATAACCAAATTTATATATTCGTCAACAATTTTATCTAATACCAACGAAAAAGCCTTACATGGAGAACACCATTCAGCCCAAAAATCTACTAAAATAAAATTCAAACAACTAATAATATAATCATTAAAATTGTTATCAGTCAATTTAATAATCTTATTATAAATCATTAATAAACCTCCAAACTAATAAATAAAAATTCATATAAAAAATATTATATACAATAAATAAGAATATAATATCTGAAATATATAAAAATATATTTAATATATAAAATAAAATTAAACAATGTTTAACTATACTCTGAATATAAAATAATAACAAAAAAAAATAAAAAAATAAACTAAAATATTTAAATCATGATCAGGGACGAAGGGATTCGAACCCTTAACTACTGGTTTTGGAGACCAGTGCTCTACCAATTGAACTACGTCCCTAAAATAAATATATTTAATAAAATTAAAAACAAATACTTAAGTAAATCAAATATTTATACTTAAAATTAATATTAATTATATAAAAATTAACTTTTATCTATATAATTTACAAATAAAAATTAAAAATAAATAAAATTATAAAAATATTTTAAACAATATAATATTTAAAATATCAAATGCATATTTAAATTTAATAATTGATCACTATACTAATGACCATCGTGAATATACCTTAATATTTAATTTATTATTATTAATATTTTTATTAAAAAAATACATCATACCAGTATAAGCAATCATTGCAGCATTATCTGTACAAAATTTTTTACTTGAATAAAACGCTTTACCATTATACGATTTAAGTGAATTGGATAATTTATTACGTAAAATATCATTTGCACTAACACCGCCAACTAAAACAACACGTTTTAAACCTGTTTTCTTAATAGCACCAATACATTTATTAACTAATACATCAATCATAGCATCTTCAAAAGCTCTAGCTATATCTGCATATAACTCAGTATTATAATTGTTACTCTTCAATATATTTAAAGCAAAAGTTTTCATTCCAGAAAAACTAAAATTTAAATTATCTTTATTTAACATAGGTCTAGGAAAAATAAATTTATTAAGTTTACCATATCTGGCAATATCAGATAATAATTTACCACCTGGATATTGTAAACCTAATAACTTTGCAACCTTATCAAAAGCTTCTCCAGCAGCATCATCAACAGATTGACCTAATATTTTATAATCTCTAAAATTATTAACATAAATTAACTGAGTATGACCACCAGATACTATTAAAGAAATAAAAGGATAATCAGTAATAATACCTTCCATCATAGGTGTATGTATATGAGCTTCCAAATGATTGACAGGAATAACAGGTAAATCTAATGCAAAACCTAAAGTACAAGCAATTGTAGCACCTACTAATAAAGAACCAATCAAACCAGGCCCTGCTGTATAAGCTATTACATCAATATCAGAAAGATATAGCTTATATTCTAACAAAGAAATTTTAATAAGAGATATTATTTTCCTTAAATGATCTCTAGAAGCTAATTCTGGTACTACACCACCATATTTACTATGCAATGATATCTGACTATAAATTTTATCAAATACCAAACCTATATTACTATCATAAACAGCAACAGCTGTCTCATCACATGATGTTTCAATACCTAAAATAAACATAAAATTAATAAAATATAAATTTTAAAATAAAATTAAAACAAATATTTGAAATATATTTCATACCAAAGTATATTATTATAAACAGAAATTATCTATAAATATATAATATATTTTAAATAAGAGGTAAATAAAAAAATGCCTGTAATAAAAATTCGTGAAAATGAACCATTCGATATAGCGTTAAGAAGATTTAAACGTTCATGTGAAAAGGCTGGAATACTAGCAGAAATGCGAAAACGTGAATTTTATGAAAAACCAACTACAGAAAGAAAAAGAGCAAAAGCATCGGCAATTAAAAGATCAATGAAAAAACTAATTAGAGAAAATTCAAAAAGAATCAGACTTTATTAAAAAAAACAATTTAATTAAGATTATATTCATTAAAACAATAATGTAATAATTATATTGGTAATTAATAAACATGAATAAAATTATATCAAAAGAATTTATTACTGAATTATTATTTCAAATAGATATAGTTGAACTAATTAATGATAAAATTGGTGTTCATCAAAAAGGGAAAAATTATTCCTCATTATGCCCATTTCACAAAGAAAATTATCCTTCTTTAATAATAAACAAAGAAAAACAATTTTTTTACTGTTTTGGGTGTGGTATACATGGAAATGCTATAGATTTTTTAATGAATCATGATAACTTAAATTTTATAGAAAGTATAGAAGAATTATCTTCTATATGCAATATAAAAATACCATATAAAAAATTTAATAACAATTTACAAAAAAAAATAATAAAAAGAAAAAAAATATATGAAATATTAAAAACGATAAATATATTCTATCAAAAAAATTTACAAAATACAAAAAATGAATTAGTGAAAAAATTTTTAAAAGAAAAAGATTTAAATAATAACATAATTAAAAAATTCAATGTAGGTTTATCAACATCAGAATCAAAAGATTTAATACATTTTTTTAACTACAATAAAGAAAAAAAAAAATTACTCATAGAATCTGGAATGATGATAATAAACAAAAAAAAACAATATTATAACCACTTTAGAAATCGTATAATGTTTCCAATAAAAAATAAAACAGGTAATATTGTAGGATTTGGAGGTAGATCATTAAATAATGAAATACCAAAATATATAAATTCTCCAGAAACCAAAATATTCCATAAAAAAAAACAATTATATGGATTATATGAAATACAAAAAAAAAATAAAAAACTTAAAAAAGTAATTATAGTAGAAGGATATACAGATGTAATTACATTAACAAAATATAAGATTAATTTTACTGTAGCTTCTTTAGGAATACATATATCAAAAGAACAAATAGAAACATTGTTTAGAATAACAGATAATATTATTTGCTGTTATGATGGAGATGAAGCGGGTAAAAAAGCTACATGGAATACACTAAAATTAACATTGCCGTATATAGAAGATACAAAACAAATAAGTTTTATTATTTTACCTAAAGGAGAAGATCCAGATTCTTTAATACGTAAAATAGGCGTAATAAAATTTAAAAAAATAATCAAAAATTCTATTCCCTTATCAGAATTTTTATTCAAAAAATTATTAAAAAAAATTAAAAAAAAATATTATAATGAAATAGTAAAATTAAATGTAATAGCTTTACCACTCATAAAAAAAATACCAGGTAAAATAACAAAAACATTATTAAAACAAAAATTAAACAAAATTCAAGGGATAATATACGACCCAAAACTAGAAAAACAAATTAATATTTTATACCCCAGAAAAATAAAATTAAATTCATTCGATATACCAATAAAAACAAGATACAATATTATAAAAATATTGATTGCACTATTAATACAAAATCCAAAATTAATAAATTTAATAAATAATAAATTAAATAATAAAGAAATAAAAAAACTAAAAATACCAGGAATTAAAATATTTATACACTTAATAAAATATTGTAAAAAAAATAAAACAATCAATACAGGTCAACTATTGGAATTGTATAGAGGAAATAAATATTATAAAATAATAAATCATCTTTCAACATGGAATCATATGATAAAAAAAAAAGATCAACAACTTTTTTTAGATGACGGGTTAAAGAAAATTTATAAATTTACATTGCAAAAACAACAAAATACATTATTAAAAAAAGCAAAAACTGATGGATTAAATAAAAAAAATAAAATCACTTTATGGAATATAAATAAAACTTTAGCAAAAATAAATAATAAAACAAAATTAAATAAATAAAATATATAATCAACGGTATAATATATTAAAAACTAAAATAAAAACACGGATTATATATGATAAAACATAATCAATTACAAATAAAATTACTTGTTACTAAAGGAAAAGAACAAGGATATTTAACTTACTCTGAAGTAAACGATTATCTTACAGATGAATTTATTACTACAGAACAAATTACTGATATTATGCAAATAATTAATGATATGGGTATTCAAATTTTAGAAGAAACACCAAATACAAACGATTTAATACTAAATGAGAATAACAACGACACAGATGTTATTACAGTAACAAACAAAGTATTATCCAATGTAGAATCAGAACTAGGAAGAACAAATGATCCTGTCAGAATGTATATGAGGGAAATGGGGACGGTTTCACTTTTGACTAGAGAAGGAGAAATAGATATAGCAAAACGTATAGAAGAAGGTATAAATCAAATACAAATTTCAATAGCAGAATTTCCAGAAACAATAAAATATTTATTAACACAATACAAAAAAGTTAAAAATGGTGAAATAAAATTATCTGAACTAATAATAGGTTTTATAGACGAAAAAAAAACTTTAATAACAAATAATTTTGATAAAGAAATAATAATTAAATCAAATAAAAATTTTAATGAAAATAACAACAATGACGAAGAAAACATAATTAATCCAATGATTGCAAATAAAAAATTTCAAGAACTATATGAACAATATAAAATAACAAAAAAAATAATAAATAAAAAAGGAAGAAAACACCAAGATTCAATAAAACAAATTAAAAATTTGTCAAATATATTCAAAAAATTCAAATTAGTAACAAAACAATTTGATTATTTAATATATAATACAAAAAAAACAATAAATAAAATTAAAAAACAAGAAAAAATAATTATGAAATTATGTATAGAAAAATACAACATATCAAAAAACAATTTCATTAAATTATTTGATAACAATAAATCATATAATACATTCTTAGATCAAAAAATACTAAAAAATGAACAAATAAAAATAAATTTGCAAAATATCAAAAAAGATATAGATTTAATAAAAATAAAATTGTTAAAAATTGAACAAAAAAACGGTTTAACTATTAAACAAATTAAAAATATAAATAAAAGAATATTGATAGGAGAAAACAAAGCAAAAAAAGCAAAAAAAGAAATGATAGAAGCTAATTTAAGATTAGTAATTTCCATTGCTAAAAAATATACAAATAGAGGATTACAATTTTTAGATCTTATACAAGAAGGTAATATAGGATTAATGAAAGCAGTAGATAAATTTGAATACCGTAGAGGATATAAATTTTCTACTTATGCAACATGGTGGATAAGACAAGCAATAACTAGATCTATAGCCGACCAAGCAAGAACCATTAGAATACCAGTACATATGATTGAAACTATCAATAAATTAAATAGAATATCAAGAATAATATTACAAGAAATAGGTAGAGAACCCACACCAGAAGAACTATCAGAAAAAATGATGATACCAGAAGATAAAATCAGAAAAATATTAAAAATAGCAAAAGAACCTATATCTATGGAAACTCCATTAGGAGATGATGAAGATTCACATTTAGGAGATTTTATAGAAGATCAAACAATTAAACTACCATTAGAATCTGCAACATCAGAAAGCTTAAAAACTGCAACAAACAACGTTCTTTCAGGATTAACAGAAAGAGAAGCTAAAGTATTAAGAATGAGATTTGGAATTGATATGAGTACAGATCACACACTAGAAGAAGTAGGTAAACAATTTGATGTAACGAGAGAAAGAATACGTCAAATAGAAGCCAAAGCATTAAGAAAACTAAGACATCCAAGTAGATCTGAAATATTAAGAAGTTTTTTAGACAATTAAAATATAAAATTCAAATTAAAAATTTTAATAATTTATTTATACTAAATATACACTTTTTAAAAATAAATATATAACAGTGTTATAAAAATCTATAATAAAATTAATAAAAAATAAATAAATTATTAAAACATAATTAAAATTATATATTAATTTTCAAATAAAGAAACCTATATAAATCTATTTTATTAAAAAATAATATGAAACTAATGAAAAATAACATGTTTTCTTTCTATAGAATGAATTTGAATTTTAATTATTTCACTAATAGGATCTTCTGGACAGTGTTCTACAAAATATATCAAATCATTTAATGCTGCATTTCCACAATCTAAATGAGCATAAATTAACCCCCTATCCCTTATTTCATAAGGATCTTCTGGGCTTAATTTTAATAATAAATTACTAATATTTAATGCTTCTTCCATTTTCTTTTCTTCCATTAACGCTCCTTTTAAAATATTAAAAATTTTTCGTATTACATTAAAAGAATCAGCTTTAGACAAATAATTATCATGTAAAGTAGCAAAAAAACTAACATTACCCTTTAACCATAATTCTAAAACATGTCTACTCAAAATATCTCCATTAAAAGGATTTATATATAATATTTTCCCATCAGAAAAATCAAATCTTAAAATTAATTGAGTGGGAAAAATTACAGGATTCAATGATATAGAAAATTTCTGCGCGATATGCAATAATAAAATTCCTAAAGAAATAGCTGTTCCTTTGCGAGAAAAAATTACCTTATCTATTAATAAAACCTCTGAAAGTATATATATACCATCAGCACTTCGAAAATTCCATTTTTTATAAAATAATTTAAGTAAAATTTTTAATTTATCATATTCATTATTTACAATATAATTACTAAAATAAATATTAGCTTCACTTTCTAAAATATTCAACTTATCAAAAGTATCATTAATAAAACAATCTGTACGAATAACACATAAAATTTTTATTACAGCTTCACAAATTGATATTTTAGAAAAATCAAAATCAAACGCAAATTTCATATATCAACTCCCATAATGCTATTATATAAAATAACAATTATAAATAAAAATAGCAAATACAAGAAAATACTTTAAAAAAATAAAAAATACTTTAAAACAAATAAAATAAAAATTAATTTATTTCTTTTATTTATAGTTATAAAATAATAATTTTTATTAAAATATAATATTTATTAACTGATACTGTTTATAACAATAAAAAACTATATTTATAGTATATACAAACCAAATAAAATAAAAATATTTATAACAAAAAATAATTAATTTACATAAAGCATTTAAATTAATGAAATGAATTTCATAAATTATAAAAATTAATATTAAAAAAACTAAATAAATTAATAAAATTAATTTTTTTTTTATAATTACTAAAAATTTTAAAATATCAATATTTCATACCTAAAGTAACACGATCATGACCATGATAATCTTTAAAAGTAAAAATATTTATAAAATTATTTTCATAAAAAATATCTTGTACAATTTTTTTTTGATTATAACCATGTTCTAATAACAACCAACCATTATTATATAAATATTTGCTAGAATTATTAATTATAAATTCTATATCATATATACCATCATGTTTAGAAAACAAAGCATTATATGGTTCAAACTTCAAACTATTATTACAATCAATGTCATTAATTGATAAATAAGGAGGATTACTTATAATATATTCAAATTTAATTGAATCAAATATAAAATACCAATCACTTAAAAAAAAAGAAATGTTATTTAACTTTAATAACATTGAATTATATTTAGCTAATCTAATTGAATTAATAGAACTATCTATTGCTATAATATTACTAGAAGGTCTTTCTTTAGCTATAGCCAAACTTATAGCACCAGAACCAGTACCTAACTCTAATATTTTACCATTATAATTAATTGGTAACATATTTAATAATTTTTCAACTAAAATTTCAGTTTCAGGACGAGGTATAAATACATAATTATTTAACATTAAAGATAAAGACCAAAATTCACATTCTTTAACAATATAACAAACAGGTTCACCTATACATAACCTATCAATACATTTTTTCAAACTTTTAATTTGATATGAATTTAACAAATAATCATCATGCAATAACAACCATTTTTTGGATCTACCAGTCACATAAATAAGAAATATCTCCGCATAAAATTTAGGATTATAATATGATATTAATGGTATTACACTGGATAACCATGAACTAATTTTCATCAATAATATTCAATCAACAAATTTATCAGAATTATATTTAAGCAATATAGGTTCAATCAACAAATCTAATTTACCAGACATAATTTCATTTAATTGATACAAAGTTAAATTAATACGATGATCAGTAACTCTACCATGATGAAAATTATAAGTTCTATTTCTATCAGATCTATCTCCAGTACCTAATAAAGAACGTCTTGTAGCATCTCTATTAGCACGTAATTTAGCAATTTTAATTGCATTAATTCTAGCATACAAAACAGATAATGCCTTAGCTTTATTTTTATGTTGAGAACGTTCATCTTGACATTCTACGGTAATACCAGTAGGTAAATGTGTAACTCTAACAGCTGAATCTGTTGTATTCACATGTTGTCCTCCAGCACCAGAAGACCGATAACTATCTACTTTAATATCATTAGAATTAATCTTTAAAATTTCATTATTAGAAGACTCTGGCATTACTGCTACAGTACAAGTTGAAGTATGTATCCTACCTTGAGATTCAGTTGCTGGAACTCTTTGAACTCTATGTCCTCCAGATTCAAATTTCAATCTACCATAAGCACCTTTACCAATAACCTTAAAAATTATCTCTTTATAACCATTTAAATCAGAATTACAGATACTAATAAATTTAATATTCCAATTATATAATTCAACATATTTATAATACATTTTAAACAATTCTTTTGCAAAAATAGCCGCTTCATTTCCACCAGTAGCTGCTCTAATTTCAATAAAACAATTAAATATATCTTCTCGACAATTGGGAATAAGTAATAATTTAATTTTATTTTCAATAATTTTAATATAAGAATAATTTTTTTTAAGTTCTTCTTTAGCTAAATCAAACATTTCATCATCACTTAAAAATGATTTAATAACTTTTATATCTTTTTGTATCTTTTCCCAAATTAAAAAATAATTTACTATTTCACCTAATTTATAATATTCCTTAGACAATTTTTTATATATATTCTTATTATTTATTATTTTAATTTTATTTAAATCATTTTCAATTTCTTTATAACGATGTTTTATAACAATTAGTTTAGAAATAATAGAATTTTTCATGAATAAATTTTATATTTAAATTTAAAAAATAATAAATAATAATTTTAAATTAAAATTATATATTAAAATATATAACTATCAAATAAAAATTAAAACAAATAAAACTAAAAAATTAATTTATTTGTTTTTTTAACTCAAATAAAAAATTTATCCATAATCATTTTATACATATATTAAAAATATTAAAAAAAAATAAATTAAATATTTCATAAATAAATTTATCAATAAATTATTAATTACATATTTTTACATGATATAATCAACAAAAAAAAATTATAAAATTAATAAAATAAATAAAAAAATAACAATAATAAAAAAAATATGAGGTGATTTATTTGTGCCTAATATGAAACTATTTTCAGGAAATGCTATACCTAAATTAGCCCAACTAATAGCTAAAAGACTAAATACAACTTTAGGAAACGCAATAGTAAGTCGTTTTAGTGATGGAGAAATAAGTGTACAAATAAATGAAAATGTAAGAGGAGATGATATATTTATTATACAATCAACTTGTGCTCCTACCAATGATAATATAATGGAATTAGTTGTAATTGTAGATGCTTTAAGAAGAGCATCTGCAGGAAGAATAACAGCAGTTATACCATATTTTGGATATGCTAGACAAGATAGAAGAGTTAGATCTGCCAGAGTTCCGATAACAGCAAAAGTTGTAGCAGATTTTCTATCAATAGTCGGTGTAGACAGAGTATTAACAGTAGATCTACATGCAGAACAAATTCAGGGATTTTTTGATATTCCAGTAGATAATGTATTCGGTAGTCCTATTTTAATAGAAGATATATTACAAATAAATTTAGAAAATCCAATAGTAGTATCACCAGATATAGGTGGAGTTATGCGTGCTAGAGCAATTGCTAAATTACTCAACGAAACAAACATGGCAATAATTGATAAAAGAAGACCAAAATCAAAAAATATATCACAAGTTATGAATGTTATAGGTGATGTAAACAAACGAAATTGCATACTAATAGATGATATGATAGATACAGGAAGTACATTATGCAAAGCTGCTAATGCATTAAAAAAAAGAGGTGCAAAACACGTATATGCATATGCAACACACCCTATTTTTTCTGGAAATGCAAAAAAAAATATTATAAATTCATCTATAGATGAAATAATAGTATGCGATACTATACCATTAAATAAAAATATCAAAAAAATATCAAAAATACGAACATTAACTTTATCAGGAATGCTTGCAGAAGCTATAAGAAGAATAAATAATAATGAATCTATATCAGCTATGTTTGAATATTAAAAAATAAAAAAATTTTTTAATAAAATAAATTAAATAAAACTTAATAAATCATATATATGAAACTTATCGTAGGATTAAATAATAATAATTTGAAATATAAAAATACAAGACATAATATTGGATCATGTTTTGTTAAAAAATTAGCTAAAACATATAAAAAGAAATTTAAAATAAAAAAAATGTTTTTAGGTAAAATAAGTAAAATAAAAATAAATAAAAAAAATACATATTTATTAATTCCAAATACTTATATAAATTTAAGTGGAAATTCAGTATTACCATTTATAAAATATTATAAAATTAAAAAAAAAAATATAATAATTGTACATGATGAATTAGATTTAACCCCGGGAATAGCTAAATTTAAAAAAGGTATAAATTATTGTGGACATAACGGAATAAAACATATAGCACAAACAATAAAATATAATAAATTTTATAGATTAAGAATAGGAATAGGACATCCAGGAAAAAATAATGATATAAATAAATTTGTATTAAACAAACCTGAAAAAAAAGAAAAAAAACTAATAAACAATGCAATAAAAAAAGCAATAAAATCTATAAAAATATTAATAAAAAAAAATATAATAATAGCTATGAATGAATTACACAATTATAAATAAATAATTTACAAATAAAAAAAAATAATTAATAAATATTTTTAACTATTTCTAATAAATCAGTTTTAATAACACGTTTCATATTCTTTATAGTATCAATAATATCATAATGTATTATTTCATCATTCTTTATTGCAATACATTTACCACTATGCCCATTCAATAATAATCCAATAGAATAAACTCCCATACGAGAAGCTAAAATACGATCATAAGCAACAGGACTACCACCACGTTGAATATGTCCTAAAACAGTAGTTCTAGTCTCACATTTAATTTCATTACCAAGAAATACAGCTAATTTATTAATATTACAAACATGTTCCGTTATTAAAACAATAGCATGTTTTCTACCATTGATTATACTTAATTTAATCCTATTAACTAATTCTTCAGGAAAATAATCTACTTCAGGTAAAATAACAAATTCACAACCTCCAGCTACAGAAGCTGCTAAAGTTAAATCACCACAATAACGACCCATAACCTCTACTATAAATATGCGTTGATGAGAAATAGAAGTATCTCGCAATTTATCTATAGCTTCAACTATTGTTTCTAAAGCCGTAAAATAACCTATAGTATAATCAGTACCTGCAACATCATTATCTATTGTTCCTGGCAAACATACACAAGGAAAACCCATTTTAGATATACTCATTGCTCCAGCATAAGAACCATCTCCTCCTATAACTATCAAAGCATTGATACCAACATCTTTCATATTATTTATAGCTTTTTCACGTATACTTTTATTAAAAAAACCAGAATATCTAGTAGAACCTAATATAGTTCCACCTTTACTTATAATATCAGATACATGATCTAAATTTAAATTAATCATACGATTCTCATATAAACCTAAGAAACCATCATAAACCCCAAAAATATCACATTTAGCTTTAAAAGCTGCATAAACGATACTTCTTATTGCAGCATTCATTCCTGGAGAATCTCCACCACTAGTTAATATAGCAATTTTATTTATCATTAAAACCTCATAAAAATAAAATAATTAAATTTTTAATATTTTATTATCAAAAATAACTTAATTAATCATATTTAAAATATATGACAATTATATTTAATAAAATATTAATTTAATAATAAAAAAAAATTAAAATTAAATCAAACATACATTAAAAAAACAAAAAGAATAAATAATATTCTTTTTTTCTAAAAAATAATAAATATTATTAATATAATTACTAAGAAATTGAACACTAAAAGAATTATTTATTCTATTTGTAAAAATATTATTAACAAAAACATTTAAATGTTCAATAATAAAAGACAAAACATTTTCACTATTATTAAACCAATATAAATTTACATACTTTAAATGTGCTAATTTTATAGCTTTATCTACAGCACTATCAAAATCTCCTAATTCATCAATCAGTCCATTAACCTTCGCTTCTTTACCTAACCAAATACGCCCGTTAGCAATTTTATTAATTTGACAAAAAGTTTTATTTCTAGATAATGCAACCAATTTAATAAAATTATTGTATTTATGTAATATATTTAACTGAATAATTTGTTTTACTTTAACAGGTAAAGAACGAAAAATAGAAACATCAGACAATACAGATGTAGAAACACCATCACTATTAATGCCAATAGAATGCAATGATCTATCTAAAGTATTTAAAACACCAAAAACACCAATAGATCCAGTAATAGTACTTTTATCACCAATAATATAATTAGATGTAGTTGTAATCCAATACCCTCCAGAAGCAGCCATACCTCCCATTGATATAATTAATGGTTTTCCTGTGGACTTCAATGTCAATAATTCATTATATATTTTCTCAGAAGCGGAAACACTACCACCAGGACTATTAATTCTTAATATTATTGCTTTTATACTATTTGTTAATCTAGCATAACGTATTTGATTAATAATTAAATCACAATTAGATACACCTAGGGTGGACTTAACATCAGAAATTATTCCATTAATAATAATAACAGCTACATTATAAGAAATATTAGACTTATTAGTCTTAGGATAATAATCATAAATATCAATAAAATTATAAGTTTTGGTTTCTTTGTTAATCCCAAAAATTTTTTCAAAAGATTTTTCAACTAATGTCCTAGATTTAATAACATCTATTAATCCCAAATATTTAGCATATTTTGCATAATCACCATTTACTATTTTTAATTTAAATAACATATCATTTATATTAGGAAATACCTTATGTACATTAATATGCCTATTTCTAGATATAGTTAACAAATAATTTCTCCATAAACTATTCATTAAATTATTATATATCTTCTTAGAAGAAATACTCATATTATTATACATAAATGGTTCAACTGCTGATTTATAAATACCAGCACGAAAAACATGAGTATTAATCTTTAATTTATTTAAAAAATCTTTATAATATAAATTATAACTAGAAAAACCATGTAAATTCACGATACCTTCTGGAGATAAATATATTTTATTCGAAAAACTAGCTAAAAAATATTGTGTTTGAGTATAATTATCTCCTAAAGCATATATATATTTACCTGATGATCTAAATTCCATTAAAACTTTTCCTAAATAATGTAAAGAAGATAAATCAGCACCCAAAAAATCTTTTAAATCAAGAACAATACCCTTAATAGAACAATCTACTTTAGCTAAACGAATACTATTAACAATATTAAACAAAGAATTTTCTTTTAAAATAACATCATTATTTTTCAAAAATATATGAAAAAATTTATTAAATTTATTACTATTTATAGGTTTGTCAATTAAATTACCAACTAAATTTATTCTTAACGCTTTAAACTTACCAGTATTAGACATATTTAAAAAATTAGTATAGAAAAAAAACATAAATACTAATAAAACAATAGAAATAAATAAAAAATTAAAAATACAAATACGAATAAAAGATAAAAATTTTAATAACCTTTTAACAAAATATACAATATTTTGTATAAAAAAAACAAACATATCATCTCCAAAATGCTATTTTTATTTTATAATTTTAATTAAATAAAATTTAATTCTAAAACTATTATCTGATAATTTAATTTCAATTTTAACATAAATACATTAATATAATAAAAACAATTAAAACATTAAAAATCAAATATTATAAATTAAATAAAAAAATTTATATTATATCAATAATGAAAAAAATTATAGTAACTTGTGCTTTACCTTATGCAAATGGATCATTACATTTAGGACACATATTAGAACACATACAAGCTGATATATGGGTAAGATATCAAAGAATGATAGATAATCAAGTATGGTTTATATGTGCAGATGATGCTCATGGAACACCTATTATGCTAAAAGCTAAAAACATACAATTACCACCAGAAACATTAATAAAAAAAATACATAAAGAACATAAAACAGATTTTAAAAATTTTAATATAATCCATGATAATTATCATTCAACACACAGTTCAGAAAATAAAAAAACATTAGAAAAAATATATAATATATTAAAAAAAAAAAAATATATTAAAAAAAAAAGGACTTCACAATTTTTTGATATAAAAGAAAAAATGTTTTTACCTGATAGATTTGTAATAGGTACTTGCCCTAAATGCAAAACAAAAAATCAATATAGTGACAATTGTGAAATATGTGGATCAACTTACTCATGCAAAGAAATAATAAATCCAAAATCAACCATATCAAATAGTATACCAATACTAAAAAATTCAACACATTATTTCTTTAATTTACCGATTTTTTCAAAAATGTTAAAAAATTGGATAACTTCAGGTACACTAAACAAAAATGTATCAAATAAAATTTTAGAATGGTTCAAAATTGGACTTAAAAAATGGAATATCTCAAGAGATGCACCTTATTTTGGATTTAAAATACCAAAAACAAATAAATATTTTTATGTATGGTTAGATGCAACAATTGGATACATTAGTACATTCAAAAATCTATGTAAAAAAAATAAAAATATAAATTTTAATGAATTCTGGAACAAGAATACAAAAACAAAACTATATCATTTCATAGGAAAAGATATCGTTTATTTTCACAGTCTATTTTGGATAGCAATACTAGAAGGATGTAAATTAAGAAAACCAAATAAAATATTTATACATGGACATTTAACTATAAATAAAATAAAAATGTCTAAATCAAAAAAAACACATATAAAAGCAAAAACATGGTTAAAAAACTTTAATTCTGATAGTCTAAGATACTATCTTGCAAGTAAATTATCACATAAATTAGAAGATATTGATTTAAATTTAATAGATTTTAAAAAAAAAATAAATAATGATATTGTTAACAAATTAATAAATTTAGCCTACAGAAACCTAAAATTTATTCATAAACTATATAATAATAAATTATCTAAAACACTAGATAATAATAATTTATATGCAACTTTCGTAAAAAAATCCAAACATATTCTAAAATATTTTAATAATTGTAATTTCTCAAAAATAACAAAAAAAATAATGAAACTCACAAAAAAAGCTAATTACTACATAGACCAACAAAAACCATGGAAATTAGTAAAAACCTCAAAAAACAAAAATAAAGTACATGAAATATGTACAACAGGAATAAATCTATTTAAAATACTAATGACATTATTAAAACCAATATTACCTAAATTATCAAATAAGATAGAAAAACTTCTCAATACAAATTTAACATTTAAAAATATTAATAAACCACTACTTAACCACAAAATTAAAAACCCCAAAAAATTATTTAATAGAATTAAAAATAATCAAATAAACAATTTATTAAAAAACAACAAAATTTAATAAAAATAAAAATCAAGATCTCAATTTAATGTTAAACATATTTTGTAAATCAAACAAACATTTATTAATAATTTCAGATATCTCATAATCCTCTAAAGTTTTAATAAAACTTTGCAAAAAAATAGCAATACTAACACTCTTATATCCTTTAGGTATAGAATTTCCATAATAAACATCAAATAAATATATATTTACTAACAATTCACCAATAACTTTTTTGCAAATATTTATAATATCCATTATATATATATTATCATCAACTAATAAAGAAATATCTCTTCTATTAACAGGAAAAACAGATATTTCATTAAAATTAAAAGCAGAAGCGGGTAACATTTTATCCCAAATTAGCTCAAATAAAATAACAGGTTTATCAAAAACTAAATATTTTGCAATTAAAGGATGTATGACTCCAATACAACCAATATATATATTTTTACAATAAATAGATGCACTTTGACCGGGATGTAAAAAAGAATACTCCTGGGCTTTAAAATTAATTAAATTAAAATTATAAAATAAACTTAAAATAGATTCGATTATACCTTTTAAATCATAAAAATCAACACTTACAGATAACATATCCCAATACTCATTATACTTAGTTCCACTCAACAAACCACTTAATAATAATCTTTCCTTAACTATAGAATTAGTTGTTAACTTAGGTGAAAAACAAACACCAAACTCAAATATAGAAATATCACTTTGTTGACGATTAATATTATGCTGTAATACAGTTAATAAACCAGCGAATAAAGATAAACGCATCACAGATTTTTCCAATGAGAATGGATTTAAAATTGATAAACCATTAATCTTTGGATATAATAAAGTTTGTAAATTATTATCGACAAAACTATAAGTTATTACTTCATGATACCCCTTATCAACTAAAAGAGTTTTAATACGATCAACAGACAAATTAGAACTAAATACTTTTGATGGTATATCACTACCTACAATAGGAATATCAGGAATCTTATCATAACCATAAAAACGAATTATTTCTTCAATTAAATCCTCTTCAGTTAAAAGATCTAAACGCCAATATGGAGGAAAAACATTTAAAATAATATCGTTAATGTCTAATGTACAACCAATAAATTTTAAAGTCTTTATTATAAAACTATGATTTATTTTATGACCTATAAATAAATTAATTTTTTTATAACTTAACTTTATACAATGTCTTTTAGGTAAAAATTTTAAATTTGAAACATCAATAACAGATCCAGCTCGACCACCACATATATTTAAAATAAAATAAGTAACTCTATCTATAACTTTAAGATAAAAAGAAAAATCTGTATTATTAGAATTAAAACGAATAAAGTTTGTTTTAATTTTATGATTAATAATAAAATTATTAATAATATTAGAAGAAAAAAAAGCACATTCTAAAAATAAATTCTTTGTTTTTTTATCTAAAACACAATATTTACTATTTGTCAAACCAGCAATTTCTATAATCTTATTATTATCTTCAACTATTAAAATATTAGTATCATTCAATATAAAATTAGAATTATTAATTAAAATTATTTTTTCACCTAATTTATTTAATCTAATATTTATTCCCCCATCAATAAAATCTAAATCAAACACATTCACAAATAAACCAAATTCTAAAGAAACATAATTAATAATATCCACTATAGAATTGACTAAAACAATATTACTACGACGTAATCTTTCACTCATCCATATAGGAATAATATTATTAATATTAATATCTTTTATTATTCTACCTAAATAAATTGGAGATAAAAAACTATCTTCAATAGTAATAGGTAAATGATCATTATTATTAATATTTATTTTAGTAGAAATATCAAATTTTTTAATATTTCTAAAACTCAAAACAGATAATTCCCTAGCCAAACCTAATATACTTTGACAATCAGAACGATTATAATTTATAGAAATATCTATAATCTTATCTTTAAAATCAAAATAATTTAATATATCTTTGCCTGCCTCAACATAATTTGGTAAAACAACTATATTAAAATTATTATATTCAATACCTAATATATGATATGAACACATAATACCATCAGAAATAATATTTTTAAATACTCTTTTTTTAATATATAAACTGTTAGGTAAAACTGATTTTACTGTAGCAATAGCAACTTTCATTCCAATAACAAAACTAAATTTTTTACTAATAATATTTAAAAAAATATCATTACCTACAAATACTTTAACAAGATATAAACTATCTTTATTGGACAAACAACAAATATGAAAAATTTCTCCAACTATAATATTACTAAACATATAATAGATTGATGTAATACTATTTACTTCAATACCTAACATAGTAAATTGTTTGTGTAATAATTTATTATCTTCAGATATATCAATAAACTCATTTAACCAATTTCCACTAAATATCATTAATCAAACCTATAAATCTTAAATTATTTAAACTGTTTTAAAAATCTTATATCGTTTTCAAAAAAAACACGTAAATCTTTAGTATTGTAATACAACATAGCTAATCTTTCTATACCCACACCAAAAGCAAATCCAGAGTAAATATCCGAATCTATATTAACATTATTCAATACATTAGTATGTATCATCCCACAACCTAATATTTCCAACCATTTATCATTATTTATTTTAATATCTACTTCAACAGATGGTTCTGTAAAAGGAAAATAAGAAGGGCGAAAACGAATACAATATTTTTTATTGCCAAATAAAGTATGTAAAAAATTATTAATTATCCATTTTAAATTAGAAATACTAATATTTTTATCAACCATAACACCTTCAATTTGATGAAACATAGGTGTATGTAATCTATCACAATCATTTCTATATACACGACCAAAACTAATAAAACGAATTGGAGGAGAAGATTTTTTCATAAATCTTATTTGTACAGATGAAGTTTGAGTACGTAATAAATATTTATTATTAAACCAAAAAGTATCTTTTTTACTCCTAGAAGGATGACAATAGGGTATATTTAAAGCATCAAAATTATGATAATAATCTTCAATTTCAGGACCAAAAACAAAAGAAAAACCCAAAGAAGAAAAAAAATTTTTTGATAAATTAATAAGTATATTTACAGGATGTAAAGAACCATTTTTTATTTGTCTTCCAGGTAAAGATATATCAATTTTCTTTTTCAAAAATAAATTATTTTTACAAAATAAATTATCCAACTTATATTTACGACGACTAATAATTTTCAATAAATTATTTTTTACTCTATTTAAAATATAACCTAATTTTACTCTATCCTGCTTATCTAATTTAATCATTTCTTTAAACTGAGAATTTAAAAAACTATTTTTACCTAAATACTTAACACGTAAATCATCTAATTCTACATAATTTTTAATACTATTTATTTCATTACGAGCTGTTAACAAAAATTTTGATAAATTAAGCATGATTATACTTTTAAAATTTTAATAGTATACTTTAAAAAAACATAAAAAAATTAAATTAATTTCTTTATTAAAAGAACAAAACTTTTACTATCATTAATAGCCATATCTGCTAATATTTTTCTATTTAAAGAAATAGAAGCTTTTTTCATAAGACATACAAAATTACTATAATTTATTCCATAATTTCTAACAAAAGCATTTATTCTAACAATCCATAAACGCCTAAATTGTCTTTTACGTTGTTTACGATCACGATAAGAATACTGTCCTGCTTTTATAACAGCTTGTACAGCAACTCTATATACCCTAGAACGAGAACCATAATAGCCCTTAGCACTACTTAAAATTTTTTTATGACGTGCATGAGACACAACACCCCTTTTAATTCTAACCATAATATAATCCTTAAAAAAAAAATAATAAATTAAACATATGGTAAACAAGGTAATATATGAACTAAATCACATCTTAAAACAATAGCTTTACGCCTTAAATGTCTTTTACGTTTACTATTTTTTTTTAATAATAAATGACGTAAATTAGATCTTTTATGTTTTACTAGGCCAGAAGAATTTTTCTTAAATCTCTTATAAACAGATCGTATTGTTTTAATTTTAGACATAAGTTTCTCTCAATATTATAATAAAAAAATAATAATTTTCTTATCACTTCTTTTTAGGAATTAATAACATAATCATTTGTCTACCTTCTATTTTTGAAGGAAAAGACTCAACATTAGCATGATCCATCAAATCTAATTTAATACGATTTAACATATCCACACCTAATTGTTGATGGGATATTTCTCTACCTCTAAAACGCAAAGTAACCTTAACTCTAAACCCGTCTAATAGAAAACGAAGTAAATTACGTAATTTAACATTATAATCACCCTTATCTGTTGCAGGTCTAAATTTTACCTCTTTTGTTTGTACAATTTTTTGTTTTCTTTTATTATTTTTTATTGATTTACCTCTTTCATAAATTAATTTACCATAATCTATAATACGACATACATGAGGATTTGTATTAGCATTAATCTCTACCAGATCAACACCAGCTTTTTCTGCCATAAATAAAGCATCATTTAAAGTAACAATACCTATTTTTTCACCATTTATACCTATTAAACGAACTGTATCAACATTAATTTCTCTATTTATTTTATTAGATATTATAGAATACATTTTTTTTAAAATCATAACGTCTTAATTTTCCATTTTATTAATACTATAATTATCAATTTCTTTCTTTAATCTATTAATAAATACATAAAGAAAAATATTGTTAATCTTTTTACCTAAACAAGTACGTATAGATACACTATTATTTTTAACTTCATTATCTCCACAAATTAACAAATAAGGAATTCTTTTCAAAATGTATTCACGTATTTTAAAACCAACTTTTTCATTTCTAGTATCCAATTTAACACGAATACCTTCAATTTCTAACAAATCTTTTACTTTAGTAGCATAAAATTTTTGACTATCAGTTATATATAATACAACAACTTGAATTGGAGATAACCAAGTTGGTAAATAACCATAAGTTTCTTCCATTAATATACCTATAAATCTTTCTATAGAACCAAGTACTGCTCTATGTATGATAACAGGGGAAGTACGCTCATTATCTTTATTAATATAAAACACATTTAACTTATTTGATAATATAAAATCTAATTGAATCGTACCACATTGCCAAGAACGATTTAAACAATCATTTAAAATAAATTCAATTTTAGGACCATAAAATGCACCCTCACCATATTGATAACTAAAATTTATATTATTACTTTCTAATACGGATAATAAATCTTTTTCAGCTAAATCCCACAAACTATCTTCCCCTAATCTTTTATCAGGTCTAGTAGATAGTTTTACTAAAATATTTTTAAAACCAAAAATATTATAAATATCATAAATCATTTTAATACAATTATTTACTTCAAAACGAACTTGATCAACACTACAAAATATATGAGCATCATCTTGAGTAAAACATCTTAATCGCATCAAACCATACAAAGAACCTGAAAATTCTTTACGATGACAACTACCAAATTCAGAAATTCTTACAGGTAAATCACGATAAGATTTAATTCCACATTTAAAAATTTGAATATGACAAGGACAATTCATAGGTTTTATACAATATTCAGTGTTTTCAAAATGTGTAGTAAAAATTAATTCTTTAAAATTATCCAAATGACCAGTCATATCCCAAATTTTTTTACTTAAAATCATTGGTGTTTTTACTTCTTGATAATTATATTCTTTTAATTTTAAACGTATTAAATTTTCTAATTCCTTAAATACTATCCATCCATTACTATGCCAAAAAACAATACCTGGAGAAATATCTTCAACATGATAAAAATCAAGATATTTATTGATTTTACGATGATCTCTTTCTTTAAGTAAATTCATAATAATATATAAAATATATTCAATTAAAAAGGAATGTCGTCATCCAAAATTGTATCTTCACTAACATTTACTTTTTTTTGTTCAAAATTATCCTTATCATTTAATAAAGAAGTAACTGTAGATTTTTTTTTATTACCTAACATTTGCATAGTACCATTAAGATTAACAATAATTTCTGTAATATAATGCTCTTGATTATTCTTATCTTGCCATTTCCTTTTTTGCAAAAAACCCTCAATATAAACTTGTGATCCTTTACGTAAATATTCACTAGCAATTTCTGCTATTTTACCAAATAAAACGACTCTATGCCATTCAGTTCTTTCTTTATTTTCACCGGTTTGTTTATCACGCCAACTTTCAGATGTTGCTAAAGTAATATTTGTAACAGCATTACCATTTTGCATATAACGTACTTCAGGATCTTGACCTAAATTACCAATTAAAATTACTTTATTAACACCTCTACTAACCATATATCATCCTGAATATATTAAAAACAAAGTTACATTGCACACAAAAATATTAATTATTAAAAATAAATCAAAATATATTATTCAATAATAAATATTGATAAAAAATTATCAAATAAATTTTATTATACCATCAATAATAACAAAATTAATAAAAAATACTAAATAAAAATTTAATATCAATATTAAATTACAATATTTTAAAAAAAATAATAAAATATATATAAAACAATAATTTAAATAATAAATATATTATATTTAATTAACATTTGACTAAAATTAATCATATAATATTTTTATATAACATATAATATTAATAAATATTATAAAATCATAGATAAATTTAAAAATAATTTAATTATAAACTTACTTAAAAAAATATATTAAAATAACTATTTAATAAAATATACAAAAAATAAATTAAATAAAAAAATAAAAAAATAAAATTAATTCTTTAATGAAATTTGAAATAATCAAAATTATAAGAACATACTATTAATAAATAAAATTTATTTTATAAAATAAATAATTTAATATATAAAATATTAATAAAAAAAATAATAAGGATAATATGGAAAATTCAAAACAAACATTTAAAAATTTATTAGAATTTGTAAAAATATTTAGAAAAAAAAATAGATTGCAAAGAGAAATTAAAGAAATAGAAAAAAAAATACAAGACGATAAAAATAGAATATTATTATTAAAAAATTTAAATGAATATATAAAACCGAATATAACAACAGACACAATAAAAAAAATAATAAAAACAATGAACAATGATTATGAAGAAAGAATTGATGAATATATAATAAAAAATGCAGAATTATCAAAAGAACGTAGAGATATATCAAAAAAATTAAAAACCATAGGAAAAAAATAAAATATAACCAAAAAAGATATAAAAATTAATTTTATTTATAAAATGAAAATAAAAAAAATAATACCAATAATATTCATGATAATAAGTTGTATACATAATCAAAATCATGATAAGCAAATAAATAATAAAATATCTTATAAAAATTTAAAAACAATAGAAAAATGGAATAAATTAATACTTGAAGCATCTAAAAAATATAAAATAGACATAAAATTAATAATATCTTTAATTAAAATAGAATCTAATGGCAACCCTTGTGCTATAAGTAAATCAAATGCAATAGGTTTAATGCAAATTAAACCTTCTACGGCAGGTAAAGAAGTATATAGAAATAGAAAAATAGAAGGACAACCTTCTAAAAACAAACTAAAAGACCCAAAAACAAATATTGATATAGGTGCAAATTATATATATTTATTACAATATAAAATGTTGAATAAAATTAAAAATAAAAAAATATTAAGATATGCTATAATAGTTTCATATGTAGGTGGCATAAGTATATTATTAAAAATTTTTTCAAATAAACAAAAAACATCTATGAAAATAATCAATAAAATATCACCAAATAAATTTTTATGGTATATAAAAACAAAACATCCATATAAACAAACATACAAGTACTTAATTAAAGTAAATGACTTATATTGTAACATATATAATAAACAAAATTAAACATCAAAACTAAAACCTGTTTTTTTAATACTATCATTACTCATTAAATATAAATACATAGGCATTAAATCTATAGGATTATTTAACAATGAAACATCTTCGTTTGGATATGCTAAAGCACGCATTTTAGTCCTAATTTGTCCTGGATTAACACAATTTACACGTAAAGACGTATCTTTATATTCCAATGACAAAATTTGCATCATACCTTCAATGGCAAATTTAGAAATAGAATAAGCACCCCAGTAAGCTCTACCTATTCTACCAACACTAGAAGTTGTAAACAATAATGATGAAGAAGATGATCTCAATAATAAAGGTAACAATAACTTTGTTAAAATAAAAACAGAATCTAAATTAACTCTAATAACACGTTTCCACAAAAAAACAGGATATTTCTTAATAGGTAATAATAAACCTAAGTCTCCTGAATTATGTAAAATTCCGTTTAATTTAATATATTTATTCCTTATCTTACTAACAAATTTTTTAGCACTATTATATGTTAATTTATTCATATCAATAACATAGCTATTAGCACTAAATTTTCTTATAGAATTAATATGATTTTTTAAATTATTTAATTCACAAAAATTACGACCTAATAAAATAACTTTAGCCCCACATTTAACGTAAGTAATAGCAACACATTTGCCAATATCACCAGTAGCACCAGTTATTAAAATAACACGATTTTTTAATAAATTAACATCAAAAATATAATCCATATATTACCACATAAAAAATATTTGTTTTAACAAAAAATTAAAAAAATTTAATAAATTAAATAAATTAAAATAAAAATATTATATTTTAATTATCTAATATAAAAAAAATACTTTTATTTAAATAAATAAAAAATCAATATTAATAATAATTTTCATTATATTTTATAAATAAAAATACAAATTATATATTTAATATTACAAAAAAACAAAAATAAATTAGAAAATTAAAAATATTCTAATATTAATATATATAATAAAATGTTATATTAATAACAATTCTTAATAAAAATGGATCAAATATATAAATTTACAAAATTAAATTTATATTAAAATTAAGTAAAAATAAATATTTACTTGGATAAAATATATGAAATTACAACAATTACGTTATATTGTAGAAGTAGTCAACCATAATCTAAATGTATCATCAACTGCAGAAGGACTGTACACATCACAACCAGGAATAAGCAAACAAGTAAGAATGTTAGAAGATGAATTGGGTATACAGATATTTATACGAAGTGGAAAACATTTAACAGAAATAACATCTGCAGGGAAAAAAATAATTCATATTGCAAGAGAAATTTTATCTAAAGTAGAATCCATTAAATCTATAGCTGAAGAACATACATGGCCAGATAGAGGATCATTATTTGTTGCAACAACACATACTCAAGCTAGATACGCATTACCAGATATAATAAAGGGTTTTATAAGAAAATATCCTAAAGTATCATTACATATGCAACAAGGATCACCAAAACAAATATCCGACGCTGTATCAAGAGGAAATGCAGATTTTGCAATTGCAACAGAAATATTACATTTATATGATGATTTAATAATGTTACCATGCCATAATTGGAATCGTGTAATAATAGTAATGCCTAAACATCCATTAGCTAATCAAAAATACATAACAATAAATGAATTGGCAAAATACCCGTTAGTAACGTATACCTTTAGTTTTTCCGCATGTTCAGAATTAGAAAAAACATTTAATAAAGCGGGATTAAAACCAAAAATTGTATTTACTGCAACAGATGCAGATATAATAAAAGCATATGTAAGACTTGGATTAGGAATTGGTATTATAGCTAATATGGCAATCGACCCAATTTCTGATTCTGATCTGAAATGCATTAAATGCAATAACATGTTTGCCCATGGAATAACTAAATTAGGATTTAAACGTAGTACATTTTTAAGAGGGTATATGTATGATTTTATCTATCGTTTTGCTCCACATTTAACTAGAGATATGATAGATAACGCCATATCTTTAAAATCAAATAAAGAAATAGAAATAATGTTTAAAAATATAAAATTACCTATTAAATAAAAAATATCTATTTTTAATTTAAAAATAAAAAAATATTATATTAAATGACCCATTTTATTAAATTTGGTATATAAATAATCATAATTTTTAGGATTACTGCCAACAACTAATGGTATACGTTCAACAACATTAATACCAGCTTGTGATAAAAATAAAACCTTATGAGGGTTATTTGTTAACAAACGTATTTTTTTTACACCTAAAATATTTAACATATCAACACAGATTTTAAAATCACGTTCATCTTCAGAAAAACCTAAAATACGATTAGCATCAACTGTATCATGACCTTTATCCTGTAAAAAATATGCCTTAATTTTATTTAACAAACCTATATTCCTACCTTCCTGACGATGATATAATAAAATTCCATTACCAATTTTAGATATCATAGCTAAAGAAGCTTCTAATTGAAAACCACAATCGCATCTTAAACTATATAAAGCATCACCAGTTAAACATTCAGAATGAATTCTGACAAGAATAGGATGATAAGAATCTATTTTGCCATGAACAATAGCAACATGATTATTCTTGGTTAATAATTCTTCAAAACCGAATATTAAAAAATCACCCCATTTAGTAGGTAATTTTGCTTTTGCAATCTTTTTAAGATACATCTTATTCCCCAAAATTTTATATAATATAATAAAATATTAATTTTATTAAACATTTATAATATTCTAAAATACAAAAAATTAATTAAACTATTAAAATATAAAAAATAATATTTTTACATAAAATGTGTTAACTACATAATTTAAAAAAAAGAAAATAAACAAAATATAAAATTATTTAAAATTAATAGTAAATAAATGTAATAACTATTTTAAAATATAAAAAATAATAATTAAAACTATAAAATACAAAATCATGAAATATATAAGAAACTTTTCTATAATAGCACATATTGACCACGGAAAATCAACATTGTCTAATAAATTGATTCAAATTTGTAACAAAAATATATTAATAAAAAACAAAATACTACACTCTATGGAACTAGAAAAAGAAAGAGGAATTACAATAAAAGCAAACTGTATAAATTTAAACTATACAGATAAAAATAAAAACAAATACAAATTAAATTTAATAGACACTCCAGGGCATGTAGACTTTTCATATGAAGTATCACGTTCAATATCGGCTTGTGAAGGAGCAATATTATTAATAGATGCATCTCAAGGAATAGAAGCACAAACAATTTCCAATTATCAAATAGCAACTAAAATGAAATTAAAAATAATAATTGTAATAAATAAAATAGATCTAAAAACAGCAAATATAAAAAAAGTAACAGAACAAATAAAAAACACCTTTCATACAAAAAATAAAAAAATATTTTATTGCTCTGCAAAAATAGGATATGGAATAAAACCAATAATTAAAGAAATAATTAAAGAAATACCAAGACCAAATGGAAATAAAAACAAACCATTACAAGCACTAGTAATTGATTCGAAATTTGACAAATATCAAGGAATAATATCATTAATAAAAATTAAAAATGGAAACTTAAAAATAAAAGATATTATTCAAGTAATGAGTACAAGAAAAAAATATAAAATAAATAAAATTATAAAATTTAATCCTAAAGAAATAGAAAAAAAAAAACTTCATTGTGGAGAAGTAGGATGGATTTTTTGTGGTACAAAAGATATTGAATCGGTTCCCGTTGGAGATACAATAACAAAAACAATAAACCCTGCGAAAAAAAAATTAAAAAACTTTAAAAAAATAAAACCACAAGTATACGCCAAAATATTCCCTATTAAACAAAAATATTATAAAAACCTAGAAATAGCATTAAAAAAATTAAAATTAAATGATTCTGCATTAATATATGAAATTGAAAATTCTTCAACTTTAGGTGCTGGATTCAAATGCGGGTTTTTAGGATTATTACATATGGAAATAATCAAAGAAAGAATAAAAAGAGAATACAATATAAATATTATAAATACCTTGCCTTCAGTTGTATATAGAGTAAAAACATTTTGTAATAAAATTATATATTTAAATAATCCTAAAAAATTCAATTCAATAAAAAATATAAAATATTTTCAAGAACCATTTGCAGAATGTATTATATTACTAAATAAAAAATATTTAGGAAAAATAATAAAATTATGTAATAAAAGAAGAGGTATACAAACAAACATCTCTTATCATAACGATGATTATATAATTTTAAAATATGAAATACCTATGATAGAAATAATTTTTGATTTCTATAACAATATAAAATCCATATCACATGGTTATGCCTCTATACAATACTCTTTTAAAGAATTCAAAAATTCAAATATGGTATATATAGAAATATTAATTAATAAAATTAATATAGATATATTATCAACAATTACACATAGATCAAATGCACAAATTATATCAAAAAAAATTATAGATAAAATAATACCATTAATTTCAAGAACACAATTTGATATAATAATTCAAGCACAATGCAACAAAAAAATAATTATCAGCAAAAAAATAAAACAATTACGTAAAAATGTAATAGCAAAATGCTATGGTGGAGATATAACAAGAAAAAAAAAATTATTAAAAAAACAAAAAAAAGGAAAAAAAAAAATGAAACAAATAGGAAATATAAATATACCCAAAGACGTATTTTTATCAATTTTAAATATCAATCATAAATAAAACAATATATTTAGGAATAATTATGAATAATTATTTTTCCATAATACTAGAAATAATTACAATATTTACTGCAACAATATGGATTGCAGAAAAATTAAAACTAATATCATATATACAAAAAAAAAACATAATAAAAAAAAAAAAAATAAAACTTACAAAAAAAGAATACTTAATAAAAAATATTGCATCAATATTCCCCACTCTATTATTTGTATTTATAATAAGATCATTTATTTATGAACCATTTCAAATACCATCAAAATCAATGCTACCTAATCTTATAGTAAGAGATTTTATTTTAGTAGAAAAATTTTCTTACGGATTAAAAGATCCAATCACACAAAAAACACTAATAAAAATAAAAAATCCAAAAAGAGGAGATGTTATAGTATTCAAATACCCTCACAATACAAAATTATATTACATAAAAAGAATCATAGGAATACCAGGTGATATAATATCATATGATAATTTAAAAAAAACAATCAAAATATATAAAAAACAAAAAAATATATCAGTAACTTATAATAATAAAAAAAATGAAAATAATAGAATATTAATAGAAGAAAAAATCGAAAATAAAAAATATTGTATTTTAATAAACAATACAAAAAACATAAATAAATTATTAATGTATCCATCAAAAAAATATATAAAAACATGGAAAATACCTAAAAATAATTATTTTGTATTAGGAGATAATAGAGATAATAGTTACGATAGCAGATTTTGGGGGTTTGTTCCAAAAATCAATATCGTAGGTAAAGCAAAATTTATATGGATGAACTTAAAACAAGAAGATGGTCAATGGCCTACTGGAATTAGATTAAATAGAATTGGAAAAATTAAATAAAATGAATAGTAAAAAAAAACAAATATATAATATATTTTATATAAAATAAATAAATTAGATAATTAATATTTATAAAATCATGAATAATATTACACTAACATCATTACAAAAAAAAATAGGATATACCTTTAACAACCAAAAAATACTAAAACAAACATTAACTCATAGAAGTGCAAATAAACAACACAATGAAAGAATGGAATTTTTAGGAGATGCAATTTTAAATTATGTAATAAGCAGCATACTATACAAAAATTTTCCAACAATTAGAGAAGGTAATATGAGTAGAATAAGATCAAATTTAGTAAACGGAAATGCATTAACAAACATAGCTAAAAAATTTACATTAGGTCAATATCTAAATTTAGGCCCGGGAGAAATAAAAAATAAAGGATTTAAAAAAAAATCCATTTTAGCAAATTCAATAGAAGCATTAATAGGAGGAATATTTTTAGATAGTAATATAATAACTATTGAAAAAATAATTCTAAAATGGTACAAAAAAAAACTGCAAAACATATATCCAAATAAAATATTTAAAGATCCAAAAACAAGATTACAAGAATATTTACAAAAAATGAATTTACCACTACCATCATATTCATTAATAAAAATAGAAGGAATAACACACGAACAAAAATTCACAATACAATGTAAAATTAACAATAAAACTGATTTAATTTTTGGAATAGGATTAAGTAAAAAAAAAGCAGAACAAGAAGCTGCAAAAAAAGCACTTATTAAATTAAAAATATTATGAAAATAAAAAAAAAATACTGTGGATATTTTACAATTATTGGAAAAACAAATACAGGAAAATCAACATTATTAAATAAACTAGTTAAAAAAAATATTTCAATAGTATCAAATAAAAAACATACAACTAGAAATACTATGATAGGAGTTAAAACTAAAAAAAACAAACAAAAAATTTTTATTGATACGCCTGGTATAAATTCAAAAAAAAAAAAAATAATAGATAAAATAATGAATAAAAATTCCATTAAAGCAATAAAAAATACTGACATAATTATCTTTTTACTTAATAAGACACAATTAGATAAAAATGATTTTTTTATTATAAATAAAATAAAAAAAATAAAAAAACCTATAATAATAATAATAAATAAAATTGATGAAATAAAAAACAAAAGAAAATTACTACCATATATAAAAAAAATTAATCAGTATATTAATTTTCAAGATATAATACCGATATCTGCAAAAACCGGGGAAAACATAAATAGATTAAAAAAAATTATTAGTAATAATTTACCTGAAAAAAAACATTTTTTTCCATATAAATATATAACAAATCAATCAAAAACTTTTTTAATATCAGAAATCATCCGTAAAAATATAATATTTAATGTATACAAAGAATTACCACATTCTATAAATGTAGAATTAAAACATATAATACAAAAAAATAATATTTGTTATATAGAATGTTCAATATGGGTAGAAAAAAAAAGTCAAAAAAAAATAATAATAGGTAAAAATGGTAATTTAATAAAAAAAATAAAAACAAAAGCAAAAAAACAAATTAGTATTTTTTTAAACAAAAAAATAATTATAAATTTAATAATAAATGTAAAAAAAAAATGGAAAAATAAAAATAAACTAATAAACAAAATAAATTTAAACTAATAAATTTTATTCATTTAAAAAAAAAATTATAAAAAAAAATAAGAGAAAATATGAAAAAAACAAAATTAGGAATAAATATAGATCACTTCGCAACAATAAGAAATAAAAGAAATACAAAATATCCAAATTTATTAAAAGCAGCATTAATTGCTGAAAAAAATGGTGCAAACAACATAACTATCCACTTAAGAAAAGATAAAAGACATATCAAAGATAAAGATTTAAAAATTTTAGAAAATAATACAAAAAGTAAAATAAATCTGAAAATTTCAATAAAAAAAAAAATGATAAATATTGCATATAAAATAAAACCATACTCATGTTATTTGGTACCAGAAAAAAGAGAAGAATTAACTACAGAAAACAGTTTAAATGTAAAAAAACAAGAAAAAAAAATATTTAAAATAATAAAAAAACTTAAAAAAAATAAAATAAAAGTAGCATTATTTATAGATCCCGATATTGAACAAATAAATGCATCTATAATAGCAAATACAAAAATAATAGAAATCAACACTGGTTCTTATTCAGATGAAAAAAACAAAATAACAAAAAAAAAAAAACTACAAAATATAATAAATGCAGCAAAATATGCAACTAATAAAGGATTAATAGTACATGCAGGTCATGAATTAAATTATAATAATGTAAAAAAAATAGCATCTATAAAAGAAATAAAAAAATTAAATATTGGACATGCAATTATTAATAAATTAATGTTTATAGGATTTAAAAAAGCAATACAAAAAATAAAAAAACTAATTAAATAAAAATCTAATAAATGACAATTATAGGAATAGGTATAGATATTGTTGAAATAATAAGAATAAAAAAAATAGTAAAAAAATCAGGAAATACTTTAGCAATAAAAATATTAAATAAAAATGAATTTCAACAATATTTAAAAAACAAAAAACCAATACATTTTTTAGCAAAAAGATTTGCCGCAAAAGAAGCTATAGTTAAATCATTTGGTATAGGAATGAGATGTGGGCTATCATTTAATCAATTAGAAATTTATAATAATAATTTAGGTAAACCTAAAATATTCCTCTCAAAAAAAATAAAAAAAATAACTAAAAATATAGGAATAAAAACATTTCATTTAACTATTTCTGACGAAAAAAAATATGCATGTGCAGTTGCAATTGCAGAAAACTAATTAATAAAATGAAAATATTTAAAATAAATTTAAAAAACAAAAAATAAACAAAAATAATAAATAAAATAGAAAATAAAATATATGTCAAAAAAAAAAAAATTATATAAAAACAAAAAATATCTCAAATCTATTCCAAAAATACCATTATCAAAGAAAGACATAAAATTTTTAATATCACCAAAAAAATTTCGTAAAACATTAATAAATAAAATAAAAAATGCAAAAGATAGAATATGTATAGTAACCTTATATTTAGAAAATGACGAAAGTGGATACAATATATTAAAAGAATTATATTCTATCAAAAAAAAGAAACCCAACATCAAAATAAACATTTTAGTTGATTGGTTTAGAGCCAGACGTAATCTCATAGGATCAAACAAAAAAATTACAAATATGGATTGGTATATAAAAATAGCAAAGAAAAATAAACACTTTATTCCTATACATGGAATACCAATAGCAAATAGAGAAACAATGGGGGTTTTACACCTAAAAGGAATTATAATAGATGATTATTTAATTTACAGCGGTGCTAACATGAATAACTTATATTTACAACAAAAAAAAAAATATAGACACGATAGATATCAAATTATAAAAAATAAATATTTAACAAATATAATGTATACATGGATTAATAAAAATCTTATTAATAAAAAAAATACAAATTGCATAAACAAAAAAGTAAAAAACAAAACAAAAAAAAAAATAAAAAACATAAATTATTCTTATAAAAACAAAGCAAAAAATAACGAATTATCAATAGCTCCTATAGTAGGTATAGGTAAAAAAAACCCAGTAAATCAAACTATAATTAACATAATATCATCAACTAAAAAAAAATTAATAATATGTACACCATATTTTAATCTACCAATATTTATTAAATATAAAATAAAATATTTACTAAAAAAAAATACAAAAATAGAAATAATTGTAAGTGATAAAAAAGCAAATGATTTTTATATAAATAAAAATAAAAAATTTAACATAATTGGAATACTACCATATTTATATGAAATTAACTTAAGAAATTTTATAAAATTTATGCAAAATTATATAAATAAAAAACTATTAACTATAAGAATATGGAAAAATAAAAATAATTCCTACCATGTAAAAGGAATTTGGTCAGATAACAAATGGATTTTTCTAACTGGAAATAATCTAAATCCCAGATCATGGAATCTAGATTTAGAAAATGCATTACTAATTCATGATCCTAAAAAAAAATTAAAAAAAAAAACTAATTTAGAACTAAATAATATAATAAACAACACAAAAATAATAAAAAACTATTCAGAGTTAAAAACAATATCAGAATATCCTAAAAATATCTGTAAATTAATAAGAAGAATAAGAAGAATACATATAGATAAAATAATAAACAAAATCATATAATAAAATATTCAAAATACTAATACTTAATATCAAGTTATTATAACAAAATATCTATTTAGATGTAAAATATTATAAAAAAATAAGGAAAATAACATGGGAAATATTAGCATAGGTCAATTACTTATTATTGCAATAATAGTAACAGTATTATTTGGTACAAATAAATTACGTAATTTAGGTGCAGATTTAGGGGAATCTATTAAGGGGTTTAAAAAAGCAATGAATGATAATGAAAAAAACAAAAAAAATAAATAAATAAATGAGGTAAAAATGATAGATTTAAATTTTGATAAAATATTATTAATATTAATTATTACATTAATAAGCACAAAACCTTCAAAACTACCAAAATTAATAAATCAAATAAAAAAAATTATTAAAAAAATAAAAGTAACAATATCAAATATTAAAAAAGAATTAATAAAAACAATTAAATATTAAAAATTATAACTCGTAATTTAAAAAAAAAAAATAAAATATGAGTAATAAAATTAAATTATCTATTATCAATCATTTAATAGAATTAAGAAGAAAAATAATTAATTGTATAATAATAATAATTACTACATTTATAATATTATCCTATTTTTCAAACTACATTTACCATATTATAGCTATTCCTCTAATCAAATTATTACCATATGGAACAAAAATGATAGCTATAAATATAGCATCACCATTATTTACACCAATAAAATTAACATTTATTATGTCAATATTAATAACCATGCCTTTTAATATATATCAAATATGGAAATTCATCGCACCAGCATTATATAAAAAAGAAAAAAAAATAATAAAACCACTAATATTTTTTAGTTTTGTATTATTTTATTCAGGCATAGTTTTCACATATTATGTAATAATGCCAATTTTATTTTTATTCTTAACAAAAACAGTACCAAATGAAATTTTAATAACAGCGGATATATCCAATTATCTAGATTTTATAATGAAATTGTTCATAACTTTTGGAATATCATTTGAAATACCCATTTTAATTTTACTATTATGTATAATAAAAGTTATTAATACAAATATTCTTAAAAATAATAGATCATACATATTAATTATAACGTTTATTATAAGTATGTTAATAACCCCACCAGATATATTGTCACAAATTATACTAGCATTACCTATGTATATATTATTTGAAATCGGTATACTTTTTTCAACAATATATGAAAATACTATACAAAAAATAAGATAAAATAAATAAAAAATATAATAAATCAAAATTAATATTTTATATAAAAAATAAAAGACATTAATAAATACAATAAAAAATAAAAATAAAAAAAAATATATATAATAAATTTAAAAAAAGAAAATAATAATTTTCAAAATATAAAATTAATTTTAAATAAATACATCTGAATCAATACCATTAACATTATAACCTCCATCAACATGAATAATTTCTCCAGTAATACCACTAGACAAATCAGAACACAAAAAAGCAGCAACATTACCAATTTCATCTATACTAATTAAACGCTTTAAAAAATTATAATTTTTGAAAACAATAAGCATCTTTTTAAAACCAGTAATTGCAGATGACGCCAAAGTTCTAATAGGACCAGCTGATATGGCATTAACACGTATATTATTTTTACCTAGAGAATAAGCCATATATTTTACATTTGCCTCCAATGAGGCTTTTGCTAAACCCATAACATTATAATTAGGAACTACATATTGAGAACCAAGATATGTCAAAGTTAATAAAGATGAACCCTCTTTTAAAATACCTCGAAAAATTTTAGCTAAATTAACAAAACTAAAAGAACTAATATTGTGAGATACTTCAAATCCTCTACGATTAATAACATCAAGATAATCTCCAGATAATTGATCTCTAGGAGCAAAAGCTATAGAATGAACAAAACCATCAAATCTATCCCATACAATAGATAAATCATCAAATAGTTTATTTAAACTACAATCATCTTGAACATCACAAAAAAAAACCTTATTTGAATTAAACTCTGAAGCACATTTTATAACTCTATTTTTCAATCTTTCATTTTGATATGTAAAAGCCAATTTTGCTCCATGAAAATGCATAGCTTTTGCAATACCATAAGCTATAGATAATTTGCTTGAAATACCAAAAATAAGAATTCTTTTATTTTTCAACATTTTCATATATATTCATCCTAAACAAAAAATAAAAAAATCAAAAAAATTCAATTTGACTAACAAAATCGTATAATATAAAATATCGTGATAAAATAATTCGCATGCAAATAAAACTATCCCCTGTAGTTCAGTTGGTAGAACGGCGGACTGTTAATCCGTATGTCACTGGTTCGAATCCAGTCGGGGGAGAAAAACAAAAAAACAATCAAAACTCATTAATCATAACAGCTAAATCTAATACTTTATTAGAATAACCCATTTCATTATCATACCAAGATATTAATTTCATAAAATTATTATTTAAAAAAATACCAGCATTAACATCAAATATAGAGGTTAATATATTACCATTAAAATCTGTAGAAACAACTTCATCTTCAGTATAACCCATAATATCTTTCAAATAACCATTTGAAGCTATTTTAACAACATCACATACATTTTGATAAGAAGTAGCTTTTTTAAATCTAACTGTCAAATCAACAACTGAAACATTAGCTGTTGGAACTCTAAAGGCCATACCTGTTAATTTACCATATAATTCAGGAATTACTTTACCTACAGCTATAGCTGCACCAGTGGATGAAGGAATAATATTTTGTAATGCACCTCTACCACCTCTCCAATCCCTGTTAGAAGGTGAATCAACTGTTTTTTGAGTAGAAGTCACAGAATGTACAGTTGTCATCAAACCCTCAATAATAGTAAAATTATCATTAATAACTTTAGCTAATGGAGCAAGACAATTAGTTGTACACGAAGCATTAGAAACTATATTTTGACCTGAATACTTATCAAAATTTACACCTCTAACAAACATTGGAATATTATCTTTAGCCGGGGCTGTTATAACCACTTTTTTAGCACCAGATAAAATATGTTTATAAGCATCTTTATAACTTAAAAAAACACCTGTTGATTCAATAACAACATCAATATCAAACATATTCCAATTTATCTTACAAGGATCTCTTTCAGAGGTAATAAATACCTTATTATTATTCACATTAATAAAATTACTATCATAAGTAATATTACCTTGAAAATAACCATGAGTTGAATCATATTTTAATAAATAAACCATATATTCAATACTCAATAAATCATTAATAGCTACAACTTTAATATCTGATCTTTTCTGAGATTCTCTAAAAACAACACGACCAATCCTACCAAAACCATTAATACCTATTTTTACTGTCATATTTAACCACCAAAAATATTTAAATAAAAGAAAAAAATCTAAATATTATCTAAAATAAATTATTTAATAAATATAATATAAATATACCATATTAATAAATTAATTATTAAAAGTATTATTTATTCAAATCTAATCAGAAAAATTAGATTTACCAACTATATTAGCAGGTACACCAGCCGCTGTAGAATTAGGAGGTATAGATTTTAAAACAACAGAACCAGCACCAATTTTAGATTCTTTACCTATTTCTATATTACCTAATATTTTTGCACCAGCCCCTATATAAACACCTTCACGTACTTTGGGATGACGATTACCAACATTATCCTTACCAGTACCACCCAAAGTAACAGACTGTAAAATAGAAACATTATTTTCTATCACAGTAGTTTCACCAACAACTATACCAGTAGCATGATCAAACATAACACCATAACCAATACAAGCGGCTGGATGTATATCTACAGCATACAAAGAAGAAATTTTATTCTGCAAATATAAAGCTAAAGAATATCTGTGTTTATCCCATAACCAATGAGTTATACGATAAGACTGTAAAGCATGATAACCCTTAAAATATAAAAACGGAGTAGAATACTTATCCACTATAGGATCTTTATAATATATAGCCTTTATATCATATAACGCAAAATCAACAATAAAAGGACTATCTATATAAATTTCCTTTATTAAAGTATAAATAGTAGAAAATGATATAAAACAATCAGCAAATTTATTAGATAATAAATAGTTTAAAGCATCAGCAAAATCTTTACGTTTTAGTAAATTTTTATTATAAAAATCTAACAAAATAGGTTCAGTTTTACAAAGAAATTTAATTTCTTTTTTAATTGTATTCCACAAAATATCAACCTGATCATAAAACATATATTATACACCTAAAAAAATAATTAGACAAAACACAAAAAAATTATTTATTTATTAAAGGTAAATTTTCATTTTTCCAAGCTGATATACCACCATCAAGTATATAAATATTTAAAAACCCATTTTTCTTAAACCTTTTAGCTAAACTAAAAGATAAACTACCAGTATTACAGACTAATATTATTGGTTTAGATCGATGTTTTCTTAAAATATTAAAATTATTATCATTTAAATCATTGATATCAATATAAATAGATTTAGGAAAATGTTCTAATACATATTCATCAAATGATCTAACATCAAAAATTACAGCATCATGTTTATTTAATAAATATACAACTTTATTACAATTTACAAATGATATTTTATTAAATAAATTAATAAAAAAAACTATTAAAATATAAAATAAAATCAATAACCATACTAATACAAATAAAAAATGGTGATTTATAAAATTAATAAAATCTTTCATAAAATTAAAATAAAATAATTTATATTAAAAATATAATATAAGATATAAAAAAATAATAATCTATTTAAAATAAATCTAATTTTAAATAAAAAAAATAAAAAATAAATAACTTTAAAATTAAAAGATATTCAATTAAATTATAAATAAAATAAAATTATTTATTAACAATTAAATTTACATAAACAAAAATGTTAATAAAACAAATTTAATGAACATTAATTAAATAATCAATATGAAAAAAATATATAGAAAAGCAATATACCCAGGAACATTTGACCCAATAACACTTGGACATATAAACATAATTAAAAGATCAATAAAAATATTTGATAAAATAATAATAGCTATAGCAAAAAATCAAAATAAAAATACACTATTTAATTTACAAGAACGAATTAAATTAACAAAAAAAGCAACAAACAAAATAAAAAATCTAAAAATTATAGGATTCAATAACTTAATTATAGATTGCGTAAAAAAATACAAAACAAATATATTAATAAGAGGTTTACGAAATATAAATGATTTTATTAAAGAACAACAAATGGCATATATAAATAAAAACCTATCACCAAAATTAGAAAATATATTTTTAATGTCATCAAAAAAATTTAATTATATCTCATCTTCACTAATAAAAGAAATAATAAAACTAAAAGGAGATATGAAAAACTTTATACCAAAAATAATATATAAAGATATTATAAATAAGTTAAATAATAAATTAAAAAATTAATTTTGACAAAATTTGCAAAAAAAACTAGATCTCTGATTTTGTCTAATATAAATCAACAAATTATTACATTTTTTACACAATTTATTTCTTCTACCATACACTTTCAAATACTTAGCAAATTCTCCTGGTTTACCATCTATTTGTTTAAAATTCTTTATTGTAGTACCATTATATTTAATAGCAATTAATAATATTTTTTTAATAGAATTAACAAGAGTTACACACTCATCAAAATTTATATCCATAGATAACCTAGTAGGCATAATACCAGACTTAAATAAAGATTCATTAGCATATATATTACCTATACCAACAACAAATCTACTATTCATTAAAAAACTTTTAATAGACAATTTTTTTAATCTAGTTAAATTATATAAATAATTACAATTAAAATTTTTACTTAATGGTTCAGGCCCTAATTTATTTAAAAAAAAATCTTTATCTTCTTTATTAAACCATAACCAAAATCCAAATTTTCTACAATCAGAATAACGAATAATTATCCCACTATCAATAATTAAATCTAAACAATCATGTTTACCAAAATTTGATTTATTAAATAATAAACGAAATGAACCAGTCATCCCTAAATGAATAATAATATAACCACTATATAATTTTAGTATTATATATTTTCCACGTCTATATACATTAAAAACTCGAACATTAAATAATTGTTTTATTTCAAATGGTACACGCCACCGTAAATTATCATTTTTTATAACAGTATATAAAATTATTCTATTTAATAAAATATTTCTTATATAAGATACAATATTCTCTACTTCAGGCAATTCAGGCATAATAAAATATCAAACATAAATAAATTATTTTATTTTATCTTCAACATATAATACATGTTTACGAATAACTGGATCATACTTCATTAACTTTAACTTAATTAATTTCATACGCTTACTTTTAGTAGAAATATAATAATGACCAGTACCAGCTGATGATAAAAGTTTTATTTTCTCACTCATCTAAATTCCTAAACAAAATATAAACTAATATTTTATATCACGAATATTATATTTAGTAAATGCTAAATCAATACCTAATTTATTAATAATACGCATACCTCTGATTGACACACGTAATTTAATAAAACAATTTTTATTTTCAGACCAAAATTTACAAAAATGAAGATTAGGATAAAATCGTCTTTTAATTGCATTCATAGCATGAGAACGATGATTACCTACAACAGGTTTTTTACCAGTAATACAACATAATCTAGACATAATAACCCCATGAATTTAATACTTTTTTAAAAAAAATAATAAGAAAAAATAAAATTTTTGATGATATAATTATATTAATAAATATAATTTATTAAAATAATAATATACATTAAATATATTAAAATTAATAAACTTAAATAAATAATTTAAACTATAATTATAAAAAATTAAAAATAAAATGAAAGAATCATCTAAAAAAAAAATAATTAAATTATTAATAAAAAAAAAAATATTTAAATTTAAAAATTTTACATTAAAATCAGGTAGAATAAGTCCTTATTTTTTCAATTCAGGTATATTAAATACTGGTAACGATTTGATACACATAGGTGATTTATACGCAAAAGCAATAAAAAAAACCAATGTATCTTTCGATGTACTATTTGGAACAGCATATAAAGGAATACCAATTGTAATAGCAACAGCTATTGCATTAGCTAAAAATTATAATATAAATAAGCCATATTGTTTTAATCGCAAAGAAATAAAAAAATACGGTGAACAAGGTACACTAATAGGATGTAAATTAAAAGGAAAAGTAATTATAATTGATGATGTAATAACTATTGGTACAGCAATAGAAGAATCAATAAATATTTTGTCACAATACAAAACTATATTAACTGGAATATTTGTTTTTTTTGATCGTCAAGAAAATAAATGTAAGAACATGTCCGCTGTTCAAAAAATAGAAAAACAATATTCTTGCAAAATAAATAAAATAATAACTTTAAATAATTTAATAAAATATTTGAAAACTAAACCTCAAATGAAAAATGAATTAAATAAAATTTGTTCTTATCAAAAAAAATATGGACTAAACAAACAAAATTTTAAAATCAAATAAAATATTAAAAAAAACCAGAATGACCAAAGTTACCATCACCTCTAGAAGTTGCAGAATTAAATGATTGAACCAAATTTAATTTAACTTGATTAATAGAAAAAAAAACAATTTGAGCTACACGATCACCAGGATTAATAACAAATTCTTTTTCACTTCTATTTAATATAGACATAAATAATTCACCCTGATAATCAGAATCTATTACACCAACAGAATTACCCAAAATAATACCATATTTATGTCCTAAACCTGATCTAGGCATAATTAAACCAACTATAGAAGAATCATTTATATGAATAGCAAGACCAGCAGATATTAACTTTGACATACCAGGAAATAATCTCATCGAACTAACAACACATGCTCTTAAATCCAAACCAGCTGACCCTAAAGTAATATGTTCAGGTAATGGAAATAAATGACCAATTCTTTTATCAATAATTTTTATATCTATAATTTTCAAAATAACACCTATTAAGTATATTTATAAAATGACAAAAAACATTAAAAAAAATAAAATATAATAACCAAATAATATTATAATTGATATATAAATTAAATAATATAAAATATAAAAGAAAAGATACCCGGTGAAGTGTCTGAGAGGTTGAAAGTACATGCTTGGAAAGCATGAATACGTTAAATAGCGTATCGAGGGTTCGAATCCCTCCTTCACCGCAAAAAAAATAATAATTAAATTATATATGTAAAATTAATAAATATTATTATTTAATATTAAAATATAATATTATTTAATTGCATTTTTTAAGGTTTTTCCTGATACAAATGACGGAACTTTAGAAGCTGATATATAAATTTCCTCACCAGTTTGAGGATTTCTTCCTGGACGTGCAGAACGATAATTTACTTTAAAAGTTCCAAAACCAACTAATTGTACTATATCTCCTTTTCGTAAGGAACTTGTTATAGTTTCTAATACACTATTCAATGTTGATTTTACTTGAATTTTAGATAAATTAGTTTGATTTGCAACTGCATCAATTAATTGAGTTTTATTCATATAATATCCTTAACACATATAATATTTTATAATAAAATTATTAATTAAAATAATAAAACAATCACTTCTCATAAAAATTATTTAAATAAATTTAATTAAATAATTTTATAAAAAAATGACTTTTATAAAAAATCGATAAATTTTAAAAAAATAATAAAGAATAATCTGATTTTATTATACAAGTTAAAAAAACATATTACAATATAATTTATAAAATAAATATTTTAAATATTAAATATCTGCATTCAACAATTCTGTTAAATTAGCTGATGCCTCTTCAACAGTTATATTTTGTTGTATATTATTATATTTAAGCAATTTAGCACGCTTACGTACACGGTCAACATGATATGAATAACCACTACCTGCTGGAATTAAACGACCCACAATAACATTCTCTTTTAATCCACGCAATTTATCATGTTTACCAGCCACTGCTGATTCTGTTAAAACTCTGGTAGTTTCTTGAAAAGAAGCTGCAGAAATAAAAGATTCAGTTGATAAAGAAGCCTTAGTAATACCCAATAAATCTCTCATAAAAATTATGAGCTTTTTACCCTTAAATTTTAATTTAAGATTTTCAATCTTAATAAGTGAATATTCTAATTGTTCACCACTCAAAAATTTTGAATCACCTGGATCTAATATGGTGGCTTTACGTAACATCTGACGAACAATTATTTCTATATGTTTATCGTTTATTTTAACTCCTTGTAAACGATAAACATCTTGAACCTCATTTACTATATAATCTGTAACTGCATTAACACCTCTTAATCTTAAAATATCTTGAGAAGACTCAGGACCATCAGAAATAATATCTCCCTTATTAACATTTTCACCCTCTAAAACATTTAATTGACGCCATTTAGGAATCATTTCTTCATATATTTTACCATCATTATTATTTGGAGTAATTAATAATCTACGTTTACCTTTAGTTTCTTTACCAAAAGATATAATACCACTAACTTCAGCTAAAATAGCAGATTCTTTAGGCCTTCTAGCTTCAAATAAATCAGCAACACGAGGTAAACCACCGGTAATATCCTTAGTACCTCCAGATTCTTGAGGTACACGTGCTAAAATATCTCCAGCATGAACATAAACACCATCACTTAATTGTAAAATAGCTCTATTAGGTAAAAAATATTGAACAGGTGTATCTAATCCTGAAATAAATATATCACCACCAACATCATCAACTATTTTTAAAGAAGGACGTAAATATTTACCACCTAAAATACATTCAGTAGAATCCATAATAACAACAGAAGATAATCCAGTTAATTCATCAACCTGCCTTGTAATTGTTTGACCATCAATAATATCAATAAACTTTAAATAACCATTAATTTCAGATATAATAGGCATAGTATGTGGATCCCAATTAGCAATAATTTCACCAGAATTTGCATATTCATCATCACCTTTAACTATGACAGCACCATACGGGACTTTATAACTTTCCTTAATACGTCCAAATTTATCTATCATTTTTAATTCTACATTTCTAGAAATAATAACTAACATATTATCAGAATTTAATACTGTTTTTGCATTAATTAATTTGATTTTACCATTATTCTTGACTTGTATATTGGAAGATAAAGCCGCTCTTGAAGCAGCACCACCAATATGAAAAGTACGCATAGTTAATTGAGTTCCAGGTTCACCTATAGATTGAGCAGCAATAACACCAATTGCCTCTCCTTTATTAATAATATGTCCTCTAGCTAAATCACGACCATAACAATAAGAACAAACACCAAAATTAGTTTCACATGAAACAACAGAACGTACTTTTATGACATCAATTGAATGATTTTCTAAAATGTCACACCAATACTCATCTAACAAAATATTACGTTTAACTAATACCTTTGACATATCATGATACAATAAATCTTCAGCAACAACTCTACCTAAAACTCTTTCTCGTAAAGATTCTTTAATATCACCACCTTCAATCAATGGAGTCATAAAAATACCATCAAGAGTACCACAATCTAATTCAGTAACTACTAAATCCTGTGCTACATCTACTAAACGTCTAGTTAAATAACCAGAATTAGCTGTCTTTAAGGCTGTATCTGCAAGTCCTTTTCTAGCCCCATGTGTAGATATAAAATATTGTAATACATTTAATCCTTCACGAAAATTCGCTGTAATAGGAGTTTCTATAATAGATCCATCAGGTTTAGCCATTAAACCACGCATACCTGCCAATTGTCTAATTTGAGCGGTTGAACCTCTAGCTCCAGAATCTGCCATCATAAATATACTATTAAAAGAAGATTGCTTTACCCTTTTATTATTAATATTTAAAATAAATTCAACAGATAAATTTTTCATCATAGCTTGAGAAACTCGTTCATTAGCTGATACCCAAATATCTATAACTTTATTATATCTTTCACTGGATGTAACTAAACCTGATTGAAATTGTTCCTGAATCTCTGCAACTTCTAACTCAGCTTTAGAAATAATGGCGGCTTTTTCAATAGGAATTACAATATTATTGATACCCACGGATACACCAGATTTAGCAGCATAAGAAAAACCAGTATACATAATTTGATCAGCAAAAATAACAGTATATTTTAAACCTAATATTCTATAACAAATATTCAACATTTCAGATATAGATTTTTTGACTAAAGTAAGATTAACTATAGAGTAAGATAAACCTTTAGGTACAATTATCCATAAAATGGCACGACCAACTGTCGTATCTACTATTTTTTTTTTTTCAATCCATACACCATTTGAATCTTTTTCATATTCAGTAATACGAACTTTAATAAAGGCATGTAATTCAATAATTCCCATAAAATAAAAACGCTCAACTTCTTTAGGATCTTTAAAATACATACCTTCACCACGAACATTTACTTTACTTTTTGTCATATAATATAAACCTAAAACAACATCCTGAGATGGAACAATTATAGGTTCACCATTAGCAGGAGATAAAATATTATTAGTAGACATCATTAAAGCTCTAGCTTCTAATTGTGCTTCTAAGGTCAAAGGAACATGTACAGCCATTTGATCACCATCAAAATCAGCATTGTATGCAGCACAAACCAATGGATGTAATTGAATTGCTTTTCCTTCAATTAAAATTGGTTCAAATGCTTGTATACCTAAACGATGTAAAGTTGGCGCACGATTTAATAATACAGGATGTTCTTTTATTACTTCATCCAAAATATCCCATACTACAGATTCTTCACGTTCAACCATTTTTTTTGCAGATTTTATAGTTGTTGCAAATCCATTTAATTCTAATTTACCATATATAAATGGCTTAAATAATTCTAATGCCATTTTTTTAGGCAAACCACATTGATTCAAACGAAGATATGGACCCACAGTTATAACAGATCTACCGGAATAATCAACACGTTTTCCCAATAAATTTTGACGAAATCTACCCTGCTTACCTTTTATCATATCAGCTAAAGATTTTAGTGGTCTCTTATTAGAACCAGTAATAGCTCTACCTCTACGACCATTGTCTAATAAAGCATCAACCGCTTCTTGGAGCATACGTTTTTCATTACGAACAATAATATCAGGAGCAAATAAATCTAAAAGTCTTTTTAATCTGTTATTACGATTAATAACTCTTCTATATAAATCATTAAGATCAGATGTAGCAAATCGACCACCATCCAATGGTACTAGAGGTCTTAAATCGGGTGGTAAAATCGGAAGTACAGTAAATATCATCCATTCAGGTTTATTACCAGATGATATAAATGATTCTAATAATTTAATACGTTTAGTAATTTTTTTACGTTTAGTATCAGAACTAATTTCATCTAATATAGCACGCAAATTAATACATTCTTGCTTAATATCTATTAATTTTAATAAATTTTGTATTGCTTCAGCTCCTATTTGTGCATTAAAATTATCATCATACTCTTCTAAATAATTTAAATATTGTTCCTCAGATAAAATTTGATATCTTTTTAAAGAAGTTTCACCAGGTTCAACAACAACATAAGATTCAAAATATAAAACACGTTCAATATCCTTTAAAGGCATATCTAATAATAAACCGATACGAGAAGGCAAAGATTTTAAGAACCAAATATGAGCTATAGGAGCAGCTAATTCAATATGACCCATACGATCACGACGTACTTTGCTTTGAGTAACCTCAACCCCGCATTTTTCACAAACTACTCCACGATGTTTTAACCTTTTATATTTTCCACACAAACATTCATAATCTTTTATAGGACCAAAAATTCTAGCACAAAATAAACCATCTCTTTCAGGTTTAAAAGTACGATAATTTATAGTTTCTGGTTTTTTAACTTCACCATATGACCAAGAACGAATTATATCCGGAGAAGCTAATGATATCTTAATTGAATTAAATTCTTCTATTTTACTTTGCGATTTAAAAAAATTAATTAAATTTTTCACTAAAAACCCTAAAATATAAGATAAAATTTTTAAAAAAATAAACAAATCATTCTATATATAAATAACATACAATTAAAATTATTCTTCTTCTAATTCAATATTTATACCTAAAGAACGAATTTCCTTTAATAAAACATTAAAAGATTCAGGAATACCAGGTTCCATTTGATGGTTACCATCAACAATATTTTTATACATTTTAGTACGACCTATAACATCATCAGATTTTACAGTTAACATTTCTTGCAAAGTATAAGCAGCACCATACGCCTCAAGTGCCCAAACCTCCATCTCACCAAATCTTTGACCTCCAAATTGAGCTTTACCACCTAAAGGTTGTTGAGTAACAAGACTATAAGAACCTGTAGAACGAGCATGAACCTTGTCATCAACTAAATGATTAAGTTTCATCATATACATATAACCTACAGTAACTGGCTGTTCAAATTTCTCACCAGTACGCCCATCAAATAAAACAATTTGCCCAGAAGAAGGTAAACCACCTAAAGATAACATTTTCTTAATTTCTTCTTCATTAGCACCATCAAAAACAGGACTAGATACAGGAAGACCATCTTTCAAATTTAATGCTAAATCTAATATTTCTTTCTCAGTAAAATTATCAAAATCAAAATGTTGATATTTTAAATTACCTAAACAATAAATCTTCTTTATAAATTCACGAATATTTAATATATTAACAGAATCTTTTAACATCAAATCAATCTTTTCACCTATACCTTTTGCAGCCATACCCAAATGTGTTTCTAAAATTTGACCAATATTCATACGAGATGGAACCCCCAATGGATTAAGTACTATGTCAACTGGTACCCCATTCTCATCATAAGGCATATCTTCAACAGGATTAATTTTAGAAATTACACCCTTATTACCATGACGACCAGCCATTTTATCTCCTAATTGAATATGACGTTTAATCGCTAAATAGATCTTAACTATTTTTAGTATTCCAGGAGGTAATTCATCACCTTGTACAACTTTACGTTTCTTATCATTAAATTTTTTTATAAAATTATTTTTTAATTTTTTATATTTTTTATGAAAATCATCTAATATAATTTGATCTTTATCACTATCTAATTTGATATCGAATAATTTACTACTACTTAATTTATTAATATCAACATTAAATAAAGACAAAGATAATAAAAACTTTTTCATTCGAATAAATAAATCTTCTTGAATAATTTTCAACTCATATTTAAGATCTTTTTCAACCTGATCCAACTCCATATTTTCAATCTCTAGTGCTCTTTTATCTTTAGTAACACCCTCTCTAGTAAAAATTTGAACACCAATTACAGTTCCAAATACACCATTAGGCACTCTTAACGATGAATCTTTAACATCAGATGCTTTTTCACCAAAAATTGCTCTTAACAATTTTTCTTCTGGGGTTAATTGTGTTTCACCTTTAGGTGTAACTTTACCAACTAAAATATCACCACCCTGAACTTCAGCACCAATATAAACTATTCCAGATTCATCTAATTTAGATAAAGCAGATTCACTAACATTGGGAATATCAGATGTAACTTCCTCTTGTCCTAATTTAGTATCTCTAGATATACAAGATAATTCTTGTATATGAATAGTAGTAAATCTATCTTTTTGAGCTACACGTTCAGATATTAAAATAGAATCTTCAAAATTATATCCGTTCCATGGCATAAACGCAACTCTCATGTTTTGACCCAAAGCTAACTCTCCTAAATCTGTAGCTGACCCATCAGCTAAAACATCACCTGTACTTATAACATCTCCTAAAAAAACACATGGATTCTGATTAATACATGTATTTTGATTAGATCGAGCATATTTAATTAAATTATATATATCAATACCATAATTTTCAGAAATAATTTCCTGTTCATTTACTTTAATAACTATACGATCCGCATCTACATATTGAACTACACCACCTCTCTTAGCAATAATGGTAACACCAGAATCAACTGCAACAACACGTTCCATACCTGTACCCACTAAGGGTTTTTCAGATATTAAGGTGGGAATGGCTTGTCTTTGCATATTGGCACCCATTAATGCACGATTAGCATCATCATGTTCTAAAAAAGGAATAAGAGAAGCACCCACAGAAACTATTTGTTGCGTAGAAACATCCATATAATGAACTTCTTTAATATGAAATAAACTAGCTTCCCCCTTATGACGACAAATAATAAAATCATCCAAAAATTTTCCAAAATTATCAAAATTGATACTAGCTTGAGCTATAATATACATACCCTCTTCAATTGCAGATAAATAATGAATCTCATCAGTCAATAAACCTTCCTTGACTAACCGATATGGTGTTTCTAAAAAACCATATTCATTTGTTCTTGCATAAACCGATAAAGAGTTAATTAATCCTATATTAGGCCCCTCAGGGGTTTCTATAGGACAAACTCTACCATAATGTGTAGGATGAACATCACGAACTTCAAAACCAGCTCGTTCTCTAGTCAAACCACCAGGTCCTAATGCTGAAATACGTCTTTTATGAGTAATTTCTGATAAGGGGTTGTTTTGATCCATAAATTGTGATAACTGACTAGAACAAAAAAATTCCTTTATAGAAGCAGATATTGGTTTTGCATTAACAACATCTTGAGGCATAAAAGAGCTTGATTCACTTGCTGAAATACGCTCTCTAACAGCCCTCTCAACTCTAACCAAACCAATACGAAATTGATTTTCTATCATTTCACCTACAGATCTAACACGTCTATTACCTAAATGATCTATATCATCAATTTCACCTTTACCATTCCTAATAGCAATTAATTTTTTAATTACATCTACAATATCATTTTTATCTAAAACACTAGCACCATTTACGTCATCACGTCTTAAAGAACGATTAAATTTCATTCTACCAACTGATGAAAGATCATAACGTTCTTCAGAAAAAAATAAATTTTCAAATAAATTTTCTGCTGTTTCACGTGTTGGTGGTTCTCCTGGTCTCATCATTCTATAAATTTCTAACAATGCAGTTAAATTATCAACAGTAGGATCAATACGTATTGTTTCAGAAATATAAGAACCGTGATCTAAATCATTAGTAAAAATAGTATGGATTGAAAAACAATTAGATTCTTTTAATTTATTTAAATTGTTTAATGTTAACTTATCATTAGCAGATAATATTAATTCACCAGTAACGAAACTATAATGATTTTTAATTAATACTTTACCTATCAAATAATCAAAAGGAACATCAATAAATTTAATATCATCACTTATCAATTTATCAATATGTTTAGAAGATATTCTACGACCTTTTTCAACATATAAATAATTATTAGCAATAACATCAAAACAAGCTATTTCACCTCTCAAACGAGAAGGAATTAACTCCATTTTAAATGTATCATTATTATTTAACTTATATACAACACTATCAAAAAAAATACCTAAAATATCTTCTACAGAATAACCCATAGCTCTAAGAATAATGGTAACAGGTAACTTACGTCTACGATCAATACGCATAAATAAATTATCTTTTGGATCAAACTCAAAATCCAACCAAGATCCTCTATACGGAATAATACGTGCATGATATAAAACTTTACCAGAAGAGTGAGTCTTACCCTTATCACTATCAAAAAATACACCAGGACTACGATGCAATTGAGAAACAACTACTCTTTCAGTACCATTAACTATAAAAGTACCATTAAATGTCATTAATGGTATTTCTCCCATATACACTTCTTGTTCTTTGACGCTTTTTAATATCTTTTTTGAATTTTCAAGTCCATATAAAAATAAACACAATTTAACACGTAAGGGGGAAGAATATGTCACTCCTCTAATTTTACATTCTTGAACATCAAAACTTGGTTCGCCTAAACTATAAGTTACATATTGCAATTCAATATTATTATCATAACTTTTTATAGGAAAAATAGAACGAAAAGAAGATTCTAAACCATATTTACCTGTTAAATCTTGTTTAATAAATTTATTAAAAGAATCAAGTTGTATAGAAAGTAAATTAGGTATATTTAAAACCTGTGGTCGTTTACTAAAACTTTTACGAATTCTTTTTTTTTCGGTATAAGAATATACCATGTAATCACCAATAAAAAAATAACTAATATAAACTAATTAAACATAAAAATCTTCATATATTACATTATAAATTAAAAATTTAAAAATAAAATATAATCAATAAAAATTAATAATTTATTTGATTTCTATTTGAGCACCTGCCTTTTCTAATATATCTTTAATTTTATCTACTTCAATTTTAGAAATAGATCCTTTGATAAGTACTGGAGCTGATTCCACCAAATCCTTGGCTTCTTTTAACCCTAGACTTATGGTACTACGAATAGCTTTTATCACAGAAATTTTATTACTACCAAAATTTTTTAAATAAATATCAAATTCAGTTTTTTCTTCAACTTGTTTAATTGAATGGGAATCTTTATTTGAAACCGATACAGAAGAAGAAACACCAAATTTTTTTTCCATAGCTGAAACTAATTTCATAACATCCATGACAGACATCTTAGATACTGCATCAATAATTTGATCTTGATTAATAGACATAATTTAAAATTCCAAAATTTATAAAACTTTAAGAAAAATCAAAATAGCTTAAAATAAAAGACTAATATTTTAAATTAAAAAAATAAAATCAATTTACATTATTATTTTTAATAAAACAAATATTTAATAAAACTTTAATAAAACTTATAATACTAACTTCCTTTAAAATAATTAAAATTAACATAACAGCTTCATCATATGAAGGAAATTTAGATAAATTATAAATTTCCTTTGAAGACAAATATTTATCATCATAAAATAAACATTTTATTTTTAATTTTTTTTCTTCATCTAAAAATTTCTTAAATAACTTAATTGAATCTAAAGGACATCTTAAGGAAAAAGCAACAATAGTAGGCCCAATAAATTTTTTTTTTAAACATTCATATTTTGTACCTTGTACAATTCTAAATAGTAAATTATTACGTAAAACACGTAAATAAATATTATTTTCACGAGCTAATCTACGCCAATAAGTCATGACGTTAACCTTAATACCAGATATATCTGCTACTACTACAGATAAAGAACAATCAATAATTTTTTTTATTTCCAAAATTATTGATTTTTTATCACAAATACTTAATCGCATAATATATCCACATGAACAATAATATTTTAACATAACAAAACAACAGATAATTTTACTATTATTTAACTAAAATTACAATAATAAAATTAATTATTTTAACTATTATTTAACAAATATAAAATAACAATTTTATTTTAAGATAAAAAATCATTATATTTAATTGGATAACCCAAACCCATTGTACTAGAAATAGTAACTTTTTTTATATACAACCCTCTAGAAGAAATAGGTTTGAATTTTATTAAGGAAAGTAAAAATATTTTTAAATTTTCCTTTATTTTAAATGCATCAAAATTAACTTTGCCAATCATAGAATGAATAATACCATTCTTATCATTACAAAAACGTATCTGACCTGATTTTGCATCTCTAACAGCTTTAACAATATCATTAGTAACAGTACCCAACTTAGGATTAGGCATTAATCCTTTAGGCCCTAAAATACCACCTAATGTACTTACCATGGACATAGACTCAGGAGTAGCAATAACTAAATTAAAATCTTTGAAACCATTTTTAATTTTATATACTAAATCTTCCATACCAACCATATCAGCACCAGATTCTTTCAATAATACATCATCAATATCTTTAGCAAAAACAATAATTTTAACATTTTTACCTGTACCATACGGTAAAACAACCATACCATTGACATGTTGATCAGATTTATTAATATTAATACCTAAATTAACAGAAACATCTATACTTTCAATAAAATTCAAACTCTGATACTTTTGAATAAACATAATTGCTTTATCAAAACTATTTAATTTAAATTTTAAAGTATTGTTTTTTAACATATATTTTCTTCGCTTAGAAATAATTATCATAAATTTATTTATTCCTCTATATCTACACCCATAGAAATAGCAGTACCTTTAATGGAAGAAATTAATCTATTAACATTTGAACCTGTCATATCTAATTTTTTAATATTAGCAATATCTTCTAATTGATTAATTGTAACTTTACCAACTTTATTATTTTTACAATTACTAGAACCTAGTTTAATATTAATAGCTTTTTTAATTAATACAGATACAGGTGGACTCTTTGTTATAAAAGTAAAAGTTCGATCAACATATATTGTAATAATAACAGGTATAGGAATACCCTTCTCAATATTTATAGTTCTATTATTAAAATCATTACAAAATTCCATTATATTAATACCATGTTGTCCTAAAGAAGGACCAACAGGAGGAGCTGGAGTGGCATTACCAGCTGGTACTTGTAACTTAACAAATATCTTAATCTTCTTTATCATATAATAAATTCCAAATTTAAATATAAAATTAAAAAATTATTTATAATTATCCTTCTCAACTTTATTAAAATCTAATTCTACAGGAGTAGATCTGCCAAAAATAGAAACTGATACAGTTAAACGACTTTTGTCATAATCAACTTTTTCTACAATACCATTAAAATCTATAAATGGACCATCATTAATTCTAACAAGTTCACCAATCTCAAATAAAACTTTAGGTCTAGGTTTATCACCTATTTGTTTAAGTTTGTCAAAAATAATAATAACCTCTTTGTCACTAATAGGTGATGGAGAATCAGAAGTACCACCTATAAATCCCATAATACGAGGAACTCCTTTAACTAAATGCCAACTTTTATTAGTCATTAACATTTTCACCAAAATATACCCCGGGAAAAATCTACGTTCACTTTTTCGACGACATCCTCCTCTAACTTCTACAACTTCTTCAGTAGGAACTAAAATTTTACTAAATAAATTTTCCATTTTATGCATTTTTATATGTTTCTTCAAAGCATCAACAGCTCGAGGTTCAAACCCAGAATATACCTGAACAACATACCATCTTTTTTTAAAATTATCTGACATTTTAAAATCTCAATTTAGTAAAAAAAGAAACAAAATAAATCAAAATAGTATCCAAACACCATAAAATTAACGAAAGCAATAAAGTTACTACTAAAACAATCAATGTTGTATAAAAAGTCTTCTTTAATGTAGGCCAAACAACTTTATACATTTCTAACTTAGATTCATAAAAAAAAGAAATAGCTCTTTTACCTTTATCAGTATAACTAAATAATAAACCTAACATAAAAATTGTAAATAATAAAAATAAAATATGTACATACCAAAAATGTACATTAAAAAAATAATTATCTATAATTAATAAAAAAATTAATGCAAATATAGAAAACCATCTAATATATTCTAATATTCTTTTTTTTTTTTTTACTCCTAATTTAGCATTCATAAAATATTCCTAATTAAAAATAACACAAAAATTATATTAATATTAAATAAATAATATTATATTTAAATTCTTGATAATTATTACAATAAAAAATATTATAAAATTGTATCAATCACAATAAATATATAAAAAAATAAGCGAGTAACGGGAATTGAACCCGTATCATTAGCTTGGAAGGCTAAGGTAATAGCCGTTATACGATACTCGCACTATAAGAAATATTTATACAACATTTGGTGGGGGAAGGATTCGAACCTTCGAAGTCAATGACGGCAGATTTACAGTCTGCTCCCTTTAACCACTCGGGAACCCCACCATTATATTAATATTTATCAATGCCGGCTACCGGAATCGAACTGGTGACCTACTGATTACAAGTCAGTTGCTCTACCTGCTGAGCTAAACCGGCAATTAATAAAATTAATTTTGTTATAATTGTACGAAATAATATTTTTTATGCAAGAAAAATTTAAATAATAAAATTAAATAAAAAATATACTATTTAATAATAGTACTTTAATATGTAAAATATATTTAATAATAAATTTAAATAATGAAAAAAAAAAAAATGAATAAAAAAAATACAAAAAAAATTATGTTCCTTAATTTTAAAAAAAAAGAATGGGAAAAAATATCAAAATATAAAGAAAATAGAACAGAATATAAAAAAATGATAAAAATCATACAAAATAAAAAATTAAAAATAGAAGATAATAATATTGATTCTTATTTTTTAATATTAAAACTATTAACATTAAATTTTAACAATTATTTAAATATTAATAAAAAAATAAAAAAAATAACAAAAAATAAAAACAGTACACCTTACATAATAGGAATAACTGGTAGTGTAGCATCAGGTAAAACAACTTTAGCACAAACAATAAAAATATTTCTAAAAAAATATTTGAAAAAAAAAATCACCAATATAAGTACAGATAATTTCTTATATTCAAATAAAAAACTCGAGAAAAAAAAAATAACTCATAAAAAAGGTTTTCCTGAATCATATAATTTTAAAAATTTAATGAAATTTTTACAAAAAGTAAAATTAAAAAAAGAAAAAATAAAAATACCTAAATATTCACATTTAAATTACGATATCATCAAAAATAAACACATAAAAATTAACAAAACTGATATTCTAATATTAGAAGGACTTAATATTTTACAAATAAAATCTTATCAACAACAAAAAAATAAACAAAAAAAAATTTTATCAGATTTGATTAATTTTAGTATATATGTGCATGCACCAGAAAAATTTTTAAAAAAATGGTACAAAGATAGATTATTAAATTTGTATAAAAATAGAAATCAATACAAAGAATGTTTTTTAAAAAAATTTAATAATTTAACTAAAAAAGAACTGTTTAATCAATTGACTTTGATATGGAATACTATAAATAAATTAAATTTAACAAAAAATATTTTACCAACTAAAGAAAGAGCAACACTAATATTAAATAAAACATATAATCATAAAATAAATAAAATAAAATACAAAATATAAAAATTAAATAATATAAATTATTAACTAAAAATTAATTAAACAATTTATAAAATTTATTAAAATTTGATTTATACATAACAATAAATAAATGATTAATTAAACTAGAAACTAATAAATTTCTATCAATAAAAGTTTTACATATTTTTAAATTTATATAATGAAAATTATAAAAAGCTCCATAAATTGGAGACAAATTAACTCCAATACCAATGATTATTTTTCTATGTCCATTAGATTTATACACAACATCAACTAAAACACCAGATATTTTTTTGTTATTTAAATAAATATCATTAGGATATTTTAATGTAACATTCATAATACCAAATTTAGAAAAAATATCTATAATCATTTTACTTACTACTACACTTAAACTAGTAATAGATATTGAACTATCACAAATATTCCAAAACATAGAAAAATATATATTACCAATTAATGGAGAAAACCAAATTTTATTAAAACGTCCTCTACCATTTGTTTGATGTTCAGAAATACAAACATCACCTATTTTTAAATTATTTATACACCTCAATAAAAAATTATTAGTAGAATCAACTATAGGTATAAAAAAAATACGATTATTAAATTTTAATTTATTTAAAATTTTAATTTTATCTAGAAAATCAAAAATATTTAAAGAAAAATAAACAACAGTATCAAAAACATTAAATTTTAATATATATACTCCCATACACTTTAACTTCTTAATTAATCTCTTAACCAAAATATCACTCAACCCTAAACAATTAACAAACATATTTAAAGAACAAAATTTATATGTATTTAACATATTCAATATTTTGAATAAAATAATATAACTATTCATTAAATAACACTCAACGGATCAATTTCTCCATATTTACCAATAAATCTTACTTCTGGAATAAGGCAAACATTGAATTTATTACTTACATCAATACGAATCTTACGTGCTAAACATATAATATCATAAGATGTAGCATTATTAATATTCAAGATTACCAATGATTGTTTTTTATTAATAGAAGCTCCACCTATAGAATACCCTCTTAATCCACATTGATCAATCAACCACCCACCAGATAATTTTATAGTTCCATCTAATAATTTATAATAAGGTACATTCTTATATTTAAATAATATTTTTTTAAATAACTTTAAATCTATAATAGGATTCTTGAAAAAACTACCAACATTACCAACTAATTTAGGATCTGGAATTTTACTTTTACGTATATTATATATTATATTGTATATTTTTATTGGAGTAAAAGACTTAATATTAAAATTAATATAACTAGTAATAGAACACCATTTTTTATTTAACTTAATACCAACACCAGTTACTATATATTTTTTTTTTAAACCATACATAAAAATACTACTACGATAACCAAATAAACAATCTTTAACTTTAAACCTATAAACTTTAAGATTATTTAAATCAGTGATTTCTACATATTCACATATATCTTTAAATTCCAATCCATATGCACCAATATTTTGAACGGCAGCTGATCCTACAGAACCAGGAATAAAAGCCAAATTTTCTAATCCAAAAATACCAATACTCATAGTGTATTTAACTAAATCATGCCAAATTTCACCAGATTTTACATGCAATAACCATTCATTTAATTTTTCTTCAATTAAAATCCCCTTAAGTAAATTTACTATCACTAATCCAAAATAATTTTTTAAAAAAAATACATTACTACCACAGCCTAATAAAATAAATGGTATATTAAATTTACGACAAATAAGCCAATATTTGCTTATAACACCAACAGTTTTAGCGAAAAAAATACCCTTAGAATATAAATCTATACCAAAAGTATGAAAATTTTTTAAAGAAATCATAAAATAAAAAATAAAAATATATTAAAAAATAAAAAACATTTATGGTGTTGCAAGGTTAAGACTCACGGGATATTAGTACTGATTAGCTAAACATATTACTATGCTTACACATTCAGCCTATCAACGTTGTTATCTTCAACATCCCTTTAGGAGATTTAATCTCTGGGAAGATTAATCTTGGAGTAGGTTTCGTGCTTAGATGCTTTCAGCTCTTATCCTTTCCGCATATAGCTACCGGGCATTGCTACTGGCGTAACAACCCGAACACCAGGGATGCGTCCACTTCGATCCTCTCGTACTAGAAGCAGATCTCCTCAATCTTCCATCGACCACGACAGATAGGGACCGAACTGTCTCACGACGTTCTAAACCCAGCTCGCGTACCACTTTAAATGGCGAACAGCCATACCCTTGGGACCTGCTTCAGCCCCAGGATGTGATGAGCCGACATCGAGGTGCCAAACACCGCCGTCGATATGAACTCTTGGGCGGTATTAGCCTGTTATCCCCGGAGTACCTTTTATCCGTTGAGCGATGGCCTTTCCATTCAGAACCACCGGATCACTAAGACCTGCTTTCGCATCTGGTCGCGCCGTCACGCTCCCAGTTAAACCGGCTTTTGCCTTTACACTAAACTCACGATATCCGACCGTGATTAGCCGATCTTTGTGCTCCTCCGTTACTCTTTAGGAGGAGACCGCCCCAGTCAAACTACCCACCAGACACTGTCCCTGTAGTTGTATACTACTAGGTTAGAATTTAAACCACTAAAGGGTGGTATCTCAAGGATGTTTCCATATAAACTTACATCTATACTTCATAAACTCCCACCTATCCTGCACATTAATATTTCAAATCCAGTGTCAAGCTATAGTAAAGGTTCACGGGGTCTTTCCGTCTTGCCGTAGTTACGCTGCATCTTCACAGCGAATTCAATTTCACTGAGTCCCAGGTGGAGACAGTCTGGCCATCATTACGCCATTCGTGCAGGTCGGAACTTACCCGACAAGGAATTTCGCTACCTTAGGACCGTTATAGTTACGGCCGCCGTTTACCGGGGCTTCAATCTAGAGCTTCAAGATTCCTCTTTAACCCCTTCAATTAACCTTCCGGCACCGGGCAGGCGTCACACCGTATACTTCCACTTACGTGTTCGCACAGTGCTATGTTTTTAATAAACAGTTGCAGCCAGCTATTCTCTGCGACTGATTTCAGCTAAACAAGTAAAATGTTTTCACCTAATATCAGCGTGCCTTCTCCCAAAGTTACGGCACTATTTTGCCTAGTTCCTTCACCTGGGTTCTCTCAAGCGCCTTAGTATTCTCTACCTAACTACCTGTGTCGGTTTGTAGTACGAATTGATATTATTTCTACAAAAATTAGAGGCTTTTCTAGGAAGCATGGTATTTATCACTTAAATTCAATAACGAATTTCGTCATAACGCCTTAATGTTTATAAATTTACGGATTTTCCTATAAATTTCATCTACACGCTTAAACCAAATAATCCAATATTTGGATGATATAACCTTCTTCGTCCCCCCATCATCAATAAAATCAAGTACAGGAATATTAACCTGTTGTCCATCGACTACGCCTTTCGGCCTCGCCTTAGGTTTCGACTAACCCTGCCACGATTAACGTAGGACAGGAAACCTTAGTTTTTCGGCGAGCAGGTTTTACACCTGCTTTATCGTTACTCATGTCAGCATTCGCACTTCTGATACCTCCAACATATTTTTCAATATATCTTCATCAGCTTACAGAACGCTCCTCTACCCAACAATAAAACAAAAATATTGTTGTCGCAGCTTCGGTGTATAATTTAGCCCCGTTAAATCTTCCGCGCAAAATGACTAGACCAGTGAGCTATTACGCTTTCTTTAAATGATGGCTGCTTCTAAGCCAACATCCTGGTTGTTTAAGACTTCTTACATCGTTTTCCACTCAACTATAACTTAAGGACCTTAGCTGACGATCTGGGCTGTTTCCCTTTCCACAACGGATCTTAGCACCCGCTGTGTGTCTCCTATAATAACATTCTTTAGTATTCGAAGTTTGCAACGGGTTAGTAGATCGGTAAATCCCCTGACCGAAACAGTGCTCTACCCCTAAAGATGAATTTATAAGGCGCTACCTAAATAGCTTTCGAGGAGAACCAGCTATCTCCCGGTTTGATTGGCCTTTCACCCCTAGCCACAAGTCATCCGCTGATTTTTCAACATCAGTCGGTTCGGTCCTCCAATTAGAATTAACCAATCTTCAACCTGCTCATAGCTAGATCACCGGGTTTCGGGTCTGTATTTTAAAACTTAACGCCCAATTAAGACTCGGTTTCCCTACGGCTCCCATATACTGTTAACCTTGCTACAAAATACAACTCGCTGACCCATTATACAAAAGGTACGCAGTCACTTCTTAAATACAAAGCTCCTACTGCTTGTACGTATACGATTTCAGGTTCTATTTCACTCCCCTCACCGGGGTTCTTTTCACCTTTCCCTCACGGTACTAGTTCACTATCGGTCAATCAGGAGTATTTAGCCTTAGAGGATGGTCCCCCTATCTTCAAACAAGATTTCTCGTGTCTCGTTCTACTCTTAGAATCTTTAATAATAATATTTTCATATACGGGGCTATCACCCTTTATAGCTAAATTTTCCAATTTATTCTATTAATATATACTACTAAATTATAATTCAGAGCTAATCCCTTTTCGCTCGCCACTACTCAGGGAATCTCAATTGATTTCTTTTCCTTAAGATACTTAGATGTTTCAGTTCTCTTAGTTGACACTTATAATTTACATTAAAGTGATATACAATTACATATATCAGGTTTCCCCATTCGGAAATCACCGGTTATAACGGTTCATATCACCTCACCGATGCTTATCGCAGATTAACACGTCCTTCATCGCCTCTGATTGCCTAGGCATCCACCGTATACGCTTAATTAACTTAACCTTGCAACCCATAAATGTTTAAAACAAATTTATAAATGAATTATCAAATTTTAAAAGAACACTATTTGTCCCCTGGGGGATTTGAACCCCCGTTACCGCCGTGAAAGAGCGAGGTCCTAATCCTCTAGACGAAAGGGACTAATAAAAATAACAAATTAAAAAAAACTGTGCAAGTATATTAAAAACAAAAAAACATTGTAATAAAATATAATATATTTAAGGAGGTGATCCAACCGCAGATTCCCCTACGGTTACCTTGTTACGACTTCACCCCAGTCATGAGCCACAAAGTGGTAAGCGCCCTCTTATATGATATAAGTTAAACTACTCACTTCTTTTGCAGAGCACTTCCATGGTGTGACGGGCGGTGTGTACAAGGCCCGAGAACGTATTCACCGTAGCATGATGATCTACGATTACTAGCGATTCCGACTTCATAGAGTCGAGTTGCAGACTCTAGTCCGAACTGAGACGCACTTTATGGGTTCTGCTTACACTCGCGAGTTCGCTTCCCTTTGTATACGCCATTGTAGCACGTGTGTAGCCCTGGTCGTAAGGGCCATGATGACTTGACGTCATCCCCACCTTCCTCCGGTTTTTCACCGGCAGTCTTCTCTGAGTTCCCAGCTAAACTGTTGGCAACAGAGAACAGGGGTTACGCTCGTTGCGGGACTTAACCCAACATTTCACAACACGAGCTGACGACAGCCATGCAGCACCTGTCTCACAGTTCCCAAGGGCACATTTCTATCTCTAAAAACTTCTGTGGATGTCAAGACCAGGTAAGGTTATTCGCGTTGCATCGAATTAAACCACATGCTCCACCGCTTGTGCGGGCCCCCGTCAATTCATTTGAGTTTTAGCCTTGCGGCCGTAGTCCCCAGGCGGTCAACTTAACGCGTTTGCTACAGAAAACATAGCTAAAAACTACATCCTCTAAGTCGACATCGTTTACAGCATGGACTACCAGGGTATCTAATCCTGTTTGCTCCCCATGCTTTCGCACCTCAGTGTCAGTTTTCAACCAGGAGGCCGCCTTCGCCACTGGTATTCCTCCAAATATCTACGCATTTCACCGCTACACTTGGAATTCTACCTCCCTCTCTGAAACTCTAGCATTATCAGTTTCAAATGCACTTCCTAAGTTAAGCTTAGGGATTTCACATCTGACTTAATAAACCACCTACGTGCTCTTTACGCCCAGTAATTCCGATTAACGCTAGCACCCCCCGTATTACCGCGGCTGCTGGCACGGAGTTTGCCGGTGCTTCTTCTGTAAGTAACGTCAATCATTAATACTATTAGTATATATGACTTCTTCCCTACTGAAAGTACTTTACAACCCAAAAGCCTTCTTCATACACGCGGCATAGCTGCATCAGGCTTTCGCCCATTGTGCAATATTCCCCACTGCTGCCTCCCGTAAGAGTCTGGACCGTTCTCAGTTCCAGTGTGGCTGGACATCCTCTCAGACCAGCTAGAGATCGTCGCCTAGGTAAGCCATTACCTTACCTACTAGCTAATCTCATTTGGGTTCATCTAAAGACATGAGGTTTATATGTTAATATAAATCCCCCACTTTGGTTGTTAAACATTACGCGGTATTAGCTATCGTTTCCAATAGTTATCCCCCTTCTTAAGGTAGATCCCCAAATATTACTCACCCGTCCGCCGCTCGCCATCAATTAAAGTTTCCTTTAATTATGTTGCCGCTCGACTTGCATGTGTTAAGCTTGCCGCTAGCGTTCAATCTGAGCTATGATCAAACTCTTCAATTAGTACTGACTAAAAACAAAATTAAATTTTAACCCTAAATAAAATTCAAAGTAAATTATATATATTAAACATTTAATTTGCTTTTAAAAATACTCACACAATTATTAATAAAATTTTAAAAGAACTATAAATAAAAACGAAAGTTAAAATATAACTTTAACTTAATAATAAGTCAATAAAATTATAAAATTTTTAACTTTATCTTAAAAATACAATTGTTCTAATTCTAGAAACCCATATTTTTTTAATAAAGTAAATACATTTAATAAAGAACTATCTATTTTTAAACATAATACTTTATTAAACGGGTATAAATATGAACAAAAATAACTATTATTTTTTATTATAGAACAAACATGATCCACAAAAACTAAACTAGAATCTATCAATTTAATTTTAGAACCAAATATTTCACCAAATTCTGATAATAAAAAAGAATAATGAGTACAACCTAATACTATAACATCAGGTAATTTTAACATTTCTGTAAAAAATCTTAAAATAAAAACAATTTTATCAAATGATATATCCAATCCATACATTTTATTCTGAGCAATATGTACTAATTCAGTAGAACCTAATAAATAAAATTTACATTGATTAGCAAATCTCTTGACTAATTTTCTTATATATAAACATGATACAGTATTTTTTGTAGCAATTAAACCTATTATACCATTACTAGTAAGTGAAACAGCAAGTTTAACAGAAGGAACAACTCCAACTATTGGAATATCTATTAAAAAACGTAATAATGATAACATTATTGTACTAACAGTATTACATGCTATAATAATTAAAGATAATAAATAACTTTTCATAATAGATCTAATTATTCTTAACGTATTAAAAACTATAAACCCTTCTGATTTTTCGCTATAAGGAAAAAAAACATTATCAAAAAAATAAAGATAATTATAATTAGGTAATTTTTCACTAACTTTTTTATAAATATATAAACCACCAACTCCAGAATCAAAAATTAAAATATATTGTATATTATTCATAATATCTCACTAAATCAAACTCAAAATCAATAAAAAAACATATAATTTATAATTATATTAAAAAAAAAAATAATATTTAATTATATAAAATTAAATCTTACTATTTAATTAATATTTTAGCATTAAAAATTAAATAACAAAGGAAATAAAATTAATTATGAAATTAATATCTAGAAGAAATTTTATGAAATTAGCTACAAGCGGAGCCATAGCTATATCAGTAACAAATAAAATAAATGCTAAATCGTTACTATCTAATCTAAATACACCTAGAGGAGGAAGTGATCCTGGACCACATAATTTATTAAAAGATAAAGAAAACCCAGATATTATAAATCCACCATTAACAGATAAGGGTACTCTTCCAAATTTAAGATTTTCATTTAGCGATTCTCATATACGTAATGAAAGTGGAGGATGGACTAGACAAATTACACAAAGAGAACTAACTGTATCAAAAACAATATCAGGTGTAAATATGCGCCTAAATGCAGGAGGTATTAGAGAATTACATTGGCATAAAGAAGCAGAATGGGCATATATGTTATATGGAAATGCACAAATAACAGCAATGGATACAAATGGAAAATTTTTTATGGATGATATAAAAACAGGTGATTTATGGTATTTCCCACCAGGTATTCCTCATTCTATACAGGGATTAATTCCAGATGGTTGTGAATTTATACTAGCATTCGATAATGGTAATTTCGATGAAGATAGTACATTTCTATTAAGTGATTGGTTTAAACACACACCAGTAGATATATTATCTAAAAATTTCAAAATACCCAGCGAAAATTTCAATATTTTGCCAAAAATAGAAGAAAAATATATTTTTCAAGGGACAAAAAATAAAATTAAATACAATATCAATAAAAAATATATTTCCAAAAAAAAATTTAGCTACAAAATGTCATCAAAAAAAGCAATAAAATTCAAAAAAGGAAAAATAAAAATAGCCGATACATCTAATTTTAAAATTTCAAAAAACATATCAGCTGCATTGGTAGAATTAAAAAAAGGAGCAATAAGAGAATTACACTGGCACCCAAATAATGATGAATGGCAATATTATATAACAGGCAAAGCAAAAATGGGAGTTTTTGCATCTTCTGATACAGCTAGAACATTTGACATGCAAGCTGGTGATGTTGGATATGTACCATTTGCTATGGGACATTATATAGAAAATACAAGTAATGAAACATTAAAATTTTTAGAAATATTTAAAAGTTCATATTATGCAGATATATCTTTAAAACAATGGCTATCATTAACACCAGAACAATTAATACAAGACCATTTAAATTTAAATTCAAATTTTAAAAAATCTTTAAATAAAGAAAAAACAGCAATTATATAAAATTATTTACAAAAAACAAAAAAAACTAAAAATCATTAATAATTTTATAATTAGATAAAAAGGAAAGTAATCTATTCATATCAGAAGGCAAAGGAGAAAAACAATTAATATAAATATTACTAATAGGATGCTTAAAAAATAACCTAGTAGCATGCAAAGCTTGTCTGGAAAAACTACGTAGTTCATTATTTATAATGATATGCTTTCTACCAGATAAATACTTTTTCTTTCCGTATAAAGTATCTCCTATCAATGGATGAGAAATATATGACATATGTACACGAATCTGATGAGTACGACCAGTTTCTAATAAAATTCTTACATGGGTACAATAAATATATTTAGATATTATATTATAATGAGTAATTGCTTCTTTACCATCATCACTAACCATCATACAAACTCTTTTAATTTTATGACGTCTTATAGGTCTAATAATTGTTCCATCATTAACCAAATTACCAAAAACAATAGCCTCATATTCTTTAATAAATTTACGATTTTTCAATTCATTAGATAACATTAAATAAGAATACAATGTTTTAGCCACTACCATTAAACCTGTTGTATTTTTATCCAATCTGTGAATTATACCACAACGAGGAACAACATTAATATCTGGAAAATAATACAATAAACCATTTAAAATTGTACCACCATTACTATTATTACTAGGATGAACAATTAAATTAGATTGCTTATTTATAACAATAATAAAATCATCTTCATAAACAATATCTAAAAAAATATATTCAGGTAAATCTATTCTTTTTGATGCATGTTTAAAATTAACTAAAATTTTTACACATTTTTTAATAATCATTTTAGGTTGATTAATTAATACATCATCAACAAAAACACACCTATTAAGTATCCATTTCTTTACACAAGAACGTGTATAACTAGGAAACAAATCAACTAAAATTAAATCTAATCTTTTACCACATTGATTTTCTGAAACTGTTCCATTAAGCTTAATATAAAACATAAAAAAACTCAAAATAAAATTCAAAATGAAAAAAAAATATATAAAAATAATGTTTTTACTATTAATAAGTCTAATACAAAATAAAACAATTGCCTATTCACATATAACACAAAAAAAAGAAATAAAAAATGATATATACTATTATAATGAATATATAAAAACACAAAAACTCTTAAAACAAAAAAAATATGAAAATGCTATAAATAAATTAAAAAATTTAGATCATGAATATTATAAAGAAATATATACAGAACAAACTAAAATAAATTTAATTTATGCATATTATAAAAATAAAAAATTAAAAAAAGCACAATCAATGATAAAAAAATTTTTGAAATTATACCCAAAATATGAAAATAAAGATTATCTAATCTATATAAATGGGGTAATAAATATGGAAATATCATATAAAAAATTTAATAATTCTTTTATATTAAACATCAATGAAAAAGATATGTCATTAATGAAAATTGCAAGAAAAAACTTTTTAAATATTATAAAAAAATATCCAAATAGCATATACAAAAAAGATTCAGAAAAAAGATTAATTTATATTAAAAACCAATTAGCAAAAAATGAACTATTAATTACAAAATTTTATTTTAATAAAAAAAAATGGACAATCGTAATCAATAGAATAAAACATATGATCTATAATTATCCTGATACTAAATACACAAAAGATGCATTAACATTAATACATTATGCATTAACAAAAAAAAAATTATTAAAAGAAACAAATCTAATTAAAAAAATAATCGACATAAATAAATAAAATAAAAACTAAAACCCAATTCTATTAAACTTTTTACTAAATTTTTCTACTCTACCTCTAGTATCCATTATTTTACGTTGTCCAGTATAAAAAGGGTGACATGAAGAACAAACATCTAAAAAAATATCTTTTTTTATAGTTGATTTTATATTAATAATATTACCACATGAACAAGTAGCTTGTATACTATTATACGGAGGATGAATATTCTTATTCATAAATAAACCTATACTCTATAATATAAAAAAAAATTAATATACTATTATTAAAACAAAAAAAATAATTATGCAAATTAATAAATTAAAATTTATAAAAAAAATATAATCTATAATGAAATTATAGAATAAATATTAAAAATTAATATTATAAAAAAAAAGAAAAATATTTAATATTATTATATAAAAACAAACTTATTAAGTATTAATGCTTGAAATTTAAAAAAAACTATCTTATATTTGACCATAAAATCAACATTAAAATTAAAAAAAACGAGGATTTCATTTTGACAACAATAGTAAGTGTAAGTCGTCAGGGACAAGTAGTAATTGGAGGTGATGGTCAAGCAACTACGGGTAATATTATTATGAAAAACAATGTAAACAAAGTAAGAACAATATATCATAATAAAATTTTAGTGGGTTTTGCTGGAAGTACAGCTGATGCCTTTACACTATTCGAATTATTCGAACATAAATTAGAAAAATATCAGGGAAAATTAATAAAATCAGCAATAGAATTATCAAAAGATTGGAGAACTGATAAAATATTAAGAAAATTAGATGCTCAATTAATTGTAGCTGATAAAGAAAATTCACTTATTGTTAGTGGTCACGGTGATATAATTAAACCAGAAAATAAAAATAAATTAATCACAATAGGTTCAGGCGGGCCATATGCACAAGCTGCAGCAAAAGTACTATTGGAATATACTTCTTTAACAGCATATGAAATTGTAGAAAAATCTTTATCCATAGCTGCAGACATATGCATATATACTAATAATAAATTTACTTTTAAAATGTTATAATATAAAAATTAAGTAACAAAAAAGGATCATTATATGTCTAAAATGACCCCAAAAAAAATAGTTAATAAATTAGATCAATTTATAATAGGACAAAAAAATGCGAAAAGAGCTGTAGCAATAGCACTACGTAATCGTTGGCGTCGTATGCAACTAAATGAAGAACTTAGACTAGAGGTAACACCAAAAAATATATTAATGATAGGTCCAACAGGGGTTGGAAAAACTGAAATTGCAAGAAGATTAGCAAAACTAGCAGATGCACCCTTTATAAAAGTAGAAGCAACAAAATTCACAGAAGTTGGTTATGTAGGTAAAGAGGTTGATTCAATTATTAGAGATTTAACAGATACAGCAGCTAAAATGATAAGAATACAAACAATAGATAAAAATAAATCAAGAGTAGAAACATTTGCTGAAAATAGAATATTGGATGTACTAGCACCAATAGATAAAAATAATTGGAACCAAGAAAATATAAAACAAAAATCAAATATGGAAGAAAGAAGAAATTATTATAAAAAACTTAAAGAAGGTAAGTTAGATGAAAAAGAAATAGAAATAAATTTAACAGTACCAACAATGGGAATAGAAATAATGGCCCCTCCAGGAATGGAAGAAATGACAAATCAATTACAGTCAATGTTTCAAAATATTAGTGGACAAAAGAAAAAAACAAGAAAACTAAAAATTAAAGATGCAATGAAATTATTAATAGAAGAAGAAGCATCAAAACTAATAAATCCTGAAGAAATAAAAAAATTAGCCGTAGATTCTGTAGAACAAAACGGCATTGTTTTTATAGATGAAATAGATAAAATATGCAGAAGAAGTGAACATTCATCATCCGATGTATCAAGAGAAGGAGTACAAAGGGATTTATTACCATTAGTAGAAGGATGTACAGTTTCAACTAAACATGGTATGATAAAAACAGATCATATATTATTTATTACTTCAGGAGCATTTCAAACAGTCAGTCCTTCAGATCTAATTCCTGAACTACAGGGAAGACTACCTATAAGGGTAGAATTAAAAGCTTTAACAGTAAAAGACTTTCAAAGAATTTTAACAGAACCCAGTGCATCTATTACAATGCAATATATAGCACTAATGAAAACAGAAGAGGTTAATGTTAAATTCACAAAAAATGGTATTAAAAAAATTGCAGAAGCTGCATGGCAAGTAAATGAATCAACAGAAAATATCGGAGCACGTAGATTACATACTGTATTAGAAAAACTCATGGAAGAAATTTCTTTTAACGCAAACGATAATAAAGGTGAAACTATAATAATAAATGCTAAATATGTTTCTTCACATTTAGATAAGTTGATTTTAAATGAAGATATAAGTAGATTTATACTTTAATAATAATTAAATACATATAAATATAAATTTTATATTTATCTTAATTGACTTAAAAAATTAAAATAAACTATTTTATATAAAAAAATAAAGAAATATAATACTAAGTTTTAAATACCCATAAAAAAATAACCTATAAATAATATTTTTTCAATAATTTATGATATGTTTTTAAGGATTATATTTATGAATAAAAAAATAGATTACAACTTAAAAGGAAGATGTATAGCAGAATTTTTAGGAACCGGCTTAATAATATTTTTTATTACAGGATCTTGTGCTGCATTAAAATTGACTGGAGCAAATTTTGGTCAATGGGAAATTAGCATAATTTCAGGAATGGGAGTTACAATGGCTATATATATAAGTAACACTATTTCTGGATCTCATTTAAATCCTGCAGTTACTGTGGCATTATGGATGCATTCATATTTTAAAAAAAGAGATGTAATACCTTATATATTATCTCAAATATGCGGAGCATTTTTTGCAACTGCATTAATCTATTGTTTATACTATAATCTATTTATTGATTTCGAACTTAAACATCACTTAGCAAAGGGTAGTAAGGATTGGATATATTTAGCAAGCATATTTTCCACATATCCAAATTCATATATAAATATATATCAAGCCTTTGTAATAGAAACAATAATAACTACAATATTTATGACTATAATAATGATATTAACTGACAATAATTACAATGAAAATTTATCTCCATTAATTATTGGACTATTAATAGGGGTAATAGGAAGCTCAGTGGGTACACTAACTAGTTTTGCTCTTAATCCAGCAAGAGATTTTGCACCAAAATTATTCACATGGCTAATAGGATGGGGTAATATTGTTTTTACAGGAGGAAGAAAAATACCATATTTCTTAATACCGATATTTGGACCATTATTAGGTGCAAACATAGGTGTATTTAGTTATAAAAAATACATAAAACCACATTTACATAAATAAAAATAAAAAAATTTTATACAAATAAAAAAACTAATAATTATCCTACTAGGAATAAATTGTAATGAAAAAAGATAAAAAATATATTATAGCATTAGATCAAGGGACAACTAGTTCAAGATCAGTAGTTATCAATCACAATGCTAATATTGTTGCAGTTTCTCAACGTGAAATAAAACAAATATACCCGAAACCAGGCTGGGTAGAACATGACCCTATGGATATATGGAATTCACAAAACAACACATTAATGGAAGTTATTAACCATAACAATATAAAACCAGAAGAAATAGCAGCTATAGGTATAAGTAATCAAAGAGAAACCACAATTATGTGGGATAAAAAAACCGGTAAACCTATATATAATGCAATTGTATGGCAAGATCCAAGAACAGCTAATTATTGTAATATTCTAAAAGAAAAGGGATTAGAAAAATATATTCAAAAAACACATGGCTTAGTAATAAACCCTTACTTTTCTGCTACAAAAGTAAAATGGATTTTGGATAACGTAAAAGAAGCAAAAAATAAAGCTAAAAATGGAGATCTTTTATTTGGCACTGTAGATTCATGGCTAATTTGGAAAATGACACATGGTAAAATCCACGTAACTGACTATACAAATGCATCACGTACAATGATGTTTAATATACATACTTTAGAATGGGATCAATACATATTAGATATTTTAGGTATACCAAGAGAAATATTACCAAAATTAAAATCTTCATCTGAAATATATGGATATACAAATATAAATGGTGATAACAATTCAATACCTATAGCAGGAATAGCTGGAGATCAACAAGCGGCACTATATGGACAACTTTGTGTTTATCCTGGAATGGCTAAAAACACATATGGAACAGGATGTTTTATGTTAATGAATACAGGAAAAGAAGCTGTAACATCAAATGAGGGTTTATTAACAACTATTGCATGTGGACCTAGAGGGGAAGTAAATTATGCATTAGAAGGAGCAGTATTTATAGGAGGAGCTGCTATACAATGGTTAAGAGATGAAATAAAATTAATACATGATTCATCTGATTCTGAATATTTTGCTATGAAAGTAAAAGATAATAATGGAGTATACGTAGTTCCTGCTTTTACTGGATTAGGAGCACCATACTGGGACCCATATGCAAGAGGAGCAATATTTGGGTTAACAAGGGGGGTAAATGCAAATCACATAATCAGAGCAACATTAGAATCAATAGCATGGCAAACATGTGATGTGCTCGTAGCAATGCAAAATGATGCAAAAACAAAACTAAAATCTTTACGTGTAGATGGCGGTGCAGTAAATAACAATTTTTTAATGCAATTTCAATCAGATATATTGGAAACTTGTGTAGAAAGATTAAAAACAACTGAAGTAACATCCATTGGTGCATCTTGGCTGGCAGGATTAGCTGTGGGTTTTTGGAATGATCTTGAAGAATTAAAATCTAAAGTTATTATAGAACATATATTTCATCCTAAAATGCAAGAACAAAAAAGAAAAAATATGTATAAAAATTGGAAAAAAGCAATAGCATACTCTAGAGCATGGACTAAATAAATATATTATTCCCATTCAATAGTAGCAGGAGGTTTACTAGTTATATCATAAACAACACGAGATATTCCATCTACCTCATTTATAATTCTATGAGAAACACAATCAAGTAAAAAATATGGTAATTTAACATATTCAGCTGTCATAAAATCTTTTGTTAAAACAGCTCTTAATGAAACAACCCATGTATATTTACGTTTGTCTCCCATTACACCTACAGAACGAATTGGTAAAAATACAACAAAAGCTTGACTAACTTTTTTATAAAAACCATGCCTATGCAATTCTTCAATGAAGATATCATTTGCCTGAGATAATAACAAACAATAAGATTTTTTTACTTCTCCTAATATACGAATAGCTAAACCAGGTCCTGGAAAAGGATGACGATAAATCATATCATATGGTATTTTAAGTTTTAAACCAATTTCACGTACTTCGTCCTTAAAAAATAATTTTAACGGTTCTATTAAATTAAAAAACATATTTTTTGGTAATCCACCTACATTATGATGAGATTTAATAAAATAATTATTATTATTAAGCATAGGGGTTGATTCAATTACATCTGAATAAATAGTACCCTGAGCTAACCATTTTATATTTTTATCCTTTTTTAATTCATTATTAAAAATTTTAGCAAAAACATGACCTATAATTTTACGTTTTAATTCTGGATCTATTACACCTGATAAATGCCTAAAAAATTTTTTTTCTGCATTAATCTTTATTATATTTAACTTATATTTTTCCTTTAATTTAGTAATTATTCTAAAAACATCTCTAATACACAATACCCCACAGTCTACAAATATACAAATTAACTTATTACCCAATGCTCTCTGTAATAAAATAGCTGTAACTAAAGAATCTATCCCTCCCGATAAACCCAAAATGACCTTATTACTACCAACAGTATAACGAATATCGGATACAATCTTATTAATAATTTTAAAAGGAGACCATAACAATTTACATTTGCAAATATTAATAACAAAATTTTTAAATATAATTTTACCATTTATAGTATGAGTAACCTCTGGATGAAATTGCAATCCATAAATTTTTCTATCAATATCCTCTATAACAGCATATGGACAACTTTTTGTACTAGCTATTTTTTTAAAACCATAAGGAATACTAGATACCTGATCAGTATGACTCATCCAAACATTTACTAAATTAAAATTAGTATATAATAATGAATCATTACTAAAACCATTAATTAACTTACTCCTTGATAATATTTTTAATTTTGTACGACCAAATTCTCTTCTAATAGATTTATTTACAGTTCCTCCTAATTGTACAACAATTGCCTGCATACCATAACAAATCCCTAATATAGGAACATTAATTGAAAACACAAAATCAGGAACTTTAACACTATCAAAACTAGTTACACTATCAGGGCCACCTGATAATATGATACCAGATGGTTTAAATCTACCAATTAATTTTTTGGCATATTTATTAGAAAATAATTCACAATAAACACCAATTTCTCTAACTCTTCTAACAACTAATTGAGAATATTGTGATCCAAAATCAATAACCATTATATAATTTTTATAAATATTTTCATAAGACATAATTTATAACTTTTGACATAAAATAAAAAAATTAATAATTTATACGATAATTAGGAGATTCCTTAGTAATATCAACACCATGAACATGACTTTCAGTCATACCAGCATTAGTAATACGAACAAATTTAGCCTTAGATTGTAACTCAAAAATATTAGAACAACCTGTCAACCCCATACATGATTTCAATCCTCCAATCTGCTGATACAAAATTTCCTTTAAAGTTCCTTTATAAGCTACTCTTCCTTCTATACCCTCAGGAACTAATTTACTAATAGATTTATAATTCTGAAAATAACGATTAGAATAACCCTTAGACATTGCTCCAAGAGAACCCATACCACGATATACTTTAAAAGCTCTACCTTCATAGAATTCTATTTCTCCTGGAGATTCTTCAGATCCTGCAAATAAAGAACCAATCATCACACAAGATGCCCCAGCAACAATAGCCTTAGCAATATCACCCGAAAAACGAATTCCTCCATCAGAAATTAATGGTATATCTACATCTTTAAGTACTTTAACTACATTTAAAATAGCAGTAATCTGTGGTATACCTACACCAGTAACTATACGAGTAGTACAAATAGATCCTGGGCCTAAACCAACCTTTATTGCATTAACACCTAATTTTAGTAAAGATAAAGCTCCATCAGAAGTTACAACATTACCAGCAATAATATCTATATCAATATATTCACGACGAATTTTACTAATAAAATCTAATACTCTTTTAGAATGAGCATGTGAAGAATCAATTAATAAAACATCAATTCCAGCTTTAACTAATGAGTAAACACGTTCATCACTATCTTTGTCTATACCAACTGCAGCACCGACTCTTAATCTTCCTTTATTATCTTTACAAGAATAAGGTTTCTTTTTAGATTTCATAAAATCTTTTACAGTTATCATACCTGTAAGACAAAAATTTTTATCAACTATTAATATTTTTTCTATGCGATATTTATGCATTAACTTTAAAACTGTATTATGAGTATCATATTTATTAATCGTAATTAAATTATCTTTTGAAGTCATAAAAGAAGAAACAATACTATTTGAATCTTTTATAAATCTTACATCTCTACCAGTAACAATACCAACCAATTCATTAGTACCGTATCTAACAACCGGGTAACCTGCAAAACCATTAATTCTAGTTAAATTATTAATTTCTTTTAGAGTAGTATCTGGATAAACAACTTTGGGATCAACTATAATACCACTTTCATACCTCTTTACCTTATTAACCTCATTAATTTGATTTCTAATAGACATATTTTTATGAATAAACCCAATACCTCCTTCTTTAGCTAAAGCAATAGCTAATCTTGATTCCGTAACAGTATCCATTGCCGCGGAGGTTATAGGTATATTTAAATTTATATTATTAGTTAATCTAGTACTAATATTTACATCAACCGGTAAAATTTCAGAAAATGCAGGTACTATAAGTACATCATCAAAAGTAAAAGCTTCATTAATAATTTTAACCATTAATAATAATAACCCTCAATAAAAAAAACTAATTAATACATTATACATATTAGAAAAAATCTTTCTAACCTTTTTTAAAACAAACTAACTAATATATGGATTATTAGAATCTTTAAATTTAATAATAAGAGATATACCAACTAACTTTAATGATCTACTAAAATAATTTATTAAATAACGCTTATAAGAACGAGACAAATTTTTAATTCTCTTTCCATGAATAATAATTATAAAAGGACTATATCCTCCAAAATGAGCATATTTTAATTTTGTACTACGACCATTAATAACAGGTAAACAATGTCTATTAATAGCTTTTAAAAGAACATCAGTTAAATATTTGGAACTAAATCTATTTTTAAATAAACTAAAAATATATTCAGCAGAATTAAATATATTATTTATACCATAACCATATAAAGCTGAAATAAAATGTATTTCAAAATTATTAATAAAACTAATACGATTTAAAATCTTCAATTTAATACTTTTCTTCAATGATAAAGAAATATTTTCACATTTATTAACTATAATTATAAAAGATTTACCCCTTGATAAAATTAAATTTAATAGGTACAAATCTTGATCTAAAAATCCCAAATTAACATCTATGATTAATAATATAATATCAGCATAATCTATTGATTTAATAGATTGACATATAGAATATTTATCTGAATTATTATATTTACTACCTATTTTTATTCTTTTTAAACCAGCAGTATCAATTAAAACATAATTATATAAACCCCTTTTTATATATACATATATACTATCACGTGTTGTTCCTGGCAAATTATTAACTGTCAGTCTCTTCTCACATAAAATATTATTAATTAATGTAGATTTACCTACATTCGGTTGACCAATACAAGCTAATTTAATATTATTTTGCATTTTATTTAAAGGTTTATTTAAATAAAATGAATAATTTGAATCAACAATTAATTTATCAATTTTTTTTTTTTCAGAATGAAAACTCTTACTAATATAATTAAATATAAAAGGATATATTTCTTTATAAAATAAAGAAAGAATATTACTCTTACTAAAAAAATTAATAAAATAAATATTTTTAAACCCTAAAGAATAAAATTGAAAAGTAGAATTATTATCATTTACTTTATTAATTATCAATATAACAAATTTATTTTTAGTTCTTAGTATATTTGATATAAAATAATCATCAAACATAATTCCATCAATTGCGCTCAAAATAAAAAAAATAATATTAGATTTATTAATTGCTGAAATAGATTGTTCCAAAATACAATAATCATTTTTATCCAATACAGAACGAATGGCCGGGGTGTCTACTATAATAAAAATTTTATCAAATCGCTTTATATACCCATATTTACAATCACGAGTAAAATTATCTAAACTATTAACTATAGCGGATTTAGTACCAGTTAATATATTAAATAATGTAGATTTACCTACATTAGTTCTACCTATTAAAGATATAATTGGAATCATAAATATTAATTATACATTATTTTAATTAACTATAAAAAAATAAATAACCATTATTATCTAAAATGAATAACTTGTTATTCTTATAAAAAATAATATTTAAACCAAAATTACTAATTTTATTTCTTAAACAAACAGAAAAATTATTAATATCAATTAAATATAAATAACCCAAATTATCACCTATTACAATATAATTTTTATACAAAATAGGAGAAATTGACTCATATTTAAACGGCAATATTCGTCTACTTTTAATATAATAACTGTTTATATTTAAAGATATTAAACAATTCATATTGTCTAATAAATAAATACAATTATTGTAAATAAAAATATTTTTAATAAATTTATCATTATACTTATACAATATATCTCCAGAAATAAAATCAATAGCTATAAAACAACCATTAGAAGATATAGCATATATTACACCATGATAAATAACAGGTGTATAATCTACATCAACAAAATCACTAAAATCATCTTTATACGGGTAAGAAATAAATTTTTTCCATATTAATTTACCATCATAAGGAGAAATTACATTAATAAAACCATCATCACTACCAATAACAATTAAATTATTAAACATTACAAGTTCTGATTCACCTCTTAAACCAAAATCTGAATATCCTAAAAAAACACTCCATTTAATTTCACCACTATATTTACTAAAAGCTTGTAATATTCCATTAACAGTACGTACTAAAATCAAATCATCAAATAAAAATGGCTTAGATAAAATTTCTCCTGCAGCATCAACACACCAATTAATAATTCCGTTACTAAAATTAATAGAATATAATTTAGCATTTTCAGTCCCAAAATATATATTTTTTATATCTAAACAAATATTTCCTAATAAAAAAATTCCGTCATTTCTGAACTTTTTATACTTATCAAATAAATTTAAAAACCACTTTTGTTTGCCATCCTTTAATGATATTGCTTTAATAATTCCAGAATAATCATAAATAAATACAGTATCTTTATTGAAAGAAAATGAATAATTACAATATTCATTACTATATTTACCAACATTAATTTGCCATGTTTTTTTTAAACAAGATTTATTAATAAAACGAATATAACTATTATCCGTACAACCTAAAAAAAATATTAACAATATTAAAAAATATAAACGAAAAAAATTCATAAAATACTAATAACCCATCAATAAATACTATTAATTTTTAATTTAACTAAATATTTTAAAAAAATATTATTATCATTATTTAAAATATATAACCAAATTTTTTTAGCATTTTTTCTATCTCCTATACTTAATAATATATCGCCTTTAATATTTAAAAAAACATATTTCCAACTGTCCATATTAACAAAACATTTAATAATAGATAAAGATTCAATAAATTTATTTTCTTGATATAAAATACGTACTAATCTAATAGAAAAAATTGCTTTTAAATTATCATCTTTTATATATTTAATACCATATTTTAACCAAAATTCAGCATTTTTTAATTCATAAATATCAACATAGTACTTAGATAATTTTAATATATTTATAAAACCATAAATATTATGATTATTTCTTATATAATCAAAAACATTGATTATATTATCTTTATTTACATAATCAAATATATAATTACAATTTTTATTTAACATAATAATTTTATTTTTTTTATGAAAAAAAAATAAAATAGAAGAAAAAAAAATAAAAAAAATAAAAATATATAAACTTATTTTTTTATAAAATGATATGAAACTAAACATTTATATTTACACAACATAATTAAATTGTTTTTTATTTATTGATAATATTTAAATACATCTTTTAAATATTGTATAAAACCATCACACGATAACATTTTCTTTATGTTAAACTTTAAATCATACATAAAAAATGTATTTTTTTCTAAATAATTTTTATCAATGAATAAAATAATATCAATATTATTTTTCTTAGCATGAGTATAATATTTATTAATTTTTATTATTTTATTATTTATATTAATTGACAACTTTAAATTAAAAAACAAATCACGTAATTTTTCCGCTAAATGTATACAAAATACACGAGTATCATTTACGCCAATTATACGAATTAATTTAAATTCAAATTTATTAAAAATAATATCCATACTTTTGAATAATAATAATAAACGATCCAAACCAATAGCACATCCTATTCCAGGAAAATCATATTTACTTAATTTTTTAAATAAACTATCATAGCGACCTCCAGCACAAACAGTATTTTGCGCACCTAAATCATTAGTAAACCATTCAAAAACCGTATTATTATAATAATCCAACCCACGTACTAATTTATGATTTATAGTATATTTAATACAAAAAGAATCTAGTATTAAACATAATTCTTTAAAATGTAATATAGAAACATCATCAATATAATCATTCAAAATTGGAGCATCTTTTATTAATTCAAAAATACTTGGATCTTTACTATCAAACAAAATTAAAGGATTTCTAATAATTTTTTTCCATAAAATATTATCAAAAAAAGATTTTTTGTTTAATAAAAATTTTTTTAAAACATCAAAATAGATTTTTCTAGATATTAAAGAACCAATAGTATTGATTTCTAAAAATAATTTATCATTTATACCTAATTTTTCCCATAACCTATTACAAATTAAAATCAATTCAACTTCAGCTTCTGGACCGGAAATACCTACTATTTCCATACCAAATTGATAAAACTGACGATAACGACCCTTTTGAGGGCGTTCATATCTGAACATAGGACCACTATACCAAAAACGACAGGGTAAACTATGAAATAAACCATTTTCAATAATAGCTCTTACACAACCTACTGTACCTTCAGGACGTAATGCTATATTATTATTACTACGATCACTAAATATATATATTTCTTTTTCTATAATATCTGTAATAGAACCAATAGCACATTTAAATAAATCATAATATTCAATTAAGGGTAATTTAATTTCACTAAAATTATATAAACATAATATTTCCTTTAAAACACATTCGATTTTTTGTAGATACAATGTATCAACAAAAAAATAATCATTCATTCCACGAATTGATCGAATACCTCTAGACAAAATTAGATTCTCTTAATAAATAATAATAAAACAAATTCAACATTTAGTATAAATAATATCATTTTAACTTTGATATTATAGTATTATTCAAACAAAATATAATTTAATAAATTAAAACAAAACATTAATCTTTTTATTAAAATAAAAATCAATTTTATAAAATAATACATAAAAAATTAAAAATAAAATAACATTAAACATAAAATTCAAATATGTATAACTATAATATATCAAAACAAATTAATTTATTTAAATACAATAAAATATGTATTAATCAAAATGATTTAACAAAATTTAATATTAACTATAAAATTATCTTTGCAAAACAATCTAAACTAAACATAATTAATTAATTTAAAAATATCTTAAATAATATTTTAATTATCAAATTAAACATAAAGTAATAAATCTTAATCAAAAAATAAAATAAAACTATTAATATATGATAATATTTAATCATTAAAAAATAATTAAAATTATATTTTATTATTTAAAAACATTTAATAATTATAATACACATAAAATAAAAAACAATATTTTAATATAAATTTAAATAAATTTTTAATTTTTAATAAAATATAAATATCAAATAAAAACATTATATTATATATCTAATCTATAAATAATTTAATTTATCAAAATTAAATTATAAATAAAATATATAGACATAAATTATAAACTTAATACTTAAAAAAAAATAATTTTATATAAATATATATTATTTAAATAAATATAATAATTTTTTTTTTACAAAATAAAAAATCAACAAATATATAAAAAATATATATCTTTAAAAATTTATAAAAAGTAAAATAAATATATAAAATAAAAAATATGATTAAATTAAATAATTTTAAAATTTATTTACTCCTATCAAAAAACACTATTTAAAAAAAACACCAGATAATTGACCACATGAAGCATATATATCTGCACCTCTACTCTTTCTTATAGTAACAATAAAACCATATTGTGTTAAAATATCAAAAAAATATTTAATTTTTTTATTATTACTACAACTATAATTTAAACCTGAAAAATTATTCAATGGAATTAAATTAATCTTACTAGGAATATTTTTTAATAAATTAATCAAATTAAAAACATCTATTTTAGTATCGTTAATACCATCTATCATTATATATTCAATAGAAATAACCCCACAATTAGCTCTTGAATAAACCATATATTTAGCAACAGTATTTATTAGATCTTTAATCTTATATCTTTTATTAATAGGCATTATACTATCACGAACTACATCACTAGATGCATGCAATGAAATTGCCAATACGACATCAATATTTTTAAATAATTCATGTATAGCAGGAATAATACCAGATGTTGAAATAACAACCTTACGTTTGGACAAACCCAAACCAAATTTATCCAAAATAATTTTAATAGAAACAACCAAATTTTTAAAATTCAATAAGGGTTCCCCCATACCCATAAATACAATATTAGTGATTGATTTATTATTATTTAATTTCAAATGATTAATCATCTTTTTTACCAATAAAATTTGACCAATTATTTCAAATACGAAAAGATTTCTGACAAACGGTTGTTTACCTGTACAACAAAACTTACAATCTAATATACAACCAATTTGAGAAGATAAACATAAAGTAGTACGATTTTTATATGGAATATATACAGTCTCTATATATTGATTATATCCAACTTCAATTAAAATCTTAATAGTACCATCACAAGAATGAAAAATTCTAAATAATTTAGGCAATATAATACAAGATATCTTTTCTAATTTATTAATTAAATTAGAACTGAAATTAGTCATTTTTCTAAAATCTAAACAATCCTTTTGATAAATCCATGACATCAATTGATTAGAACGAAAAGAATATTCTCCAATAGATAGAAATAATTTACATAATCCCTCTCTATTTAAATTTAATAAATTTATTTTTTTAGACATTTAAATCCTATAAAATATAATAAAATTATTTAACAAACCTAGAAAAAATTTCATTCTTACTAAAAAAAAACTTTATCTCACGATATGCCGAATAATTTGAATCAGAACCATGAACAGCGTTTTTAATCAAATTATCAGAATAATCAGATCTAATAGTACCAGCTAAAGCTAAAGATGGATCAGTATGACCAATAAGTTCACGGTTACGTCTTACTGCATCTTTACATTCCAAAACAGATACAACAATTGGACCGGATGACATAAAATCTACTAAATCATTAAAGAAACATTTATCTTTATGAATAATATAAAAAGATTTTGCTTGGTATTTATTTAAAAACAACATTTTAGTTGCAATTATTTTAAATCCAGATCTTTCAAAACGACTATAAATTTCACCAATGATATTATTAAAAACTGAATTAGGTTTAATAATCAATAGAGTATGTTCTACATTCATAATAATTTTATTATTTTATTTAATAACATTAGATAAAATAATAAAATAAAAAAATATACTAGTCAAAAAAAGAATGAAAATAAAACATTTAATAATGATAACTATAGGAAGTTCAATAGGAACAGGTTTATTTATATCATTAGGAAATGCCATTGTAAAATATGGAATACTATTAACAATAATTTCATATACACTAATAAGTGTAATGGTTTATTTCTTAATGAACATTATCGGAGAATTAATAATTTTACTACCTAAATCTGAATCATTCGCAAATTATGGATCAAAATATGTAGAAGAAGGTTTTGGTTTTTCATTAGGATGGAACTATTGGTATAACTGGGTTCTAACCATAACAATAAATTTAATATCCACCCAAATAATAATGAGTTATTGGTATCCAAAAATACCAAGTTATATTTGGGGAACATTATTTTTAACTATTATTTTCTTAATTAATTTTCTTTCTATAAAAAACTTTGGAGAAATAGAATACTGGTTATCATTAATTAAAATCCTAATCATTTTTTTATTTTTAATAATAGGAAGTATAACAATACTGAATATTATACAAAAAAAAGAAATTTTAATAAACTGGGAAACAATTAGAAATGATTTTTATAAAAATAATATCTATACATTTATAAAAATTACTACAATTATAGGTTTTTCTTTTCAAGGTGTAGAATTAATTGCAATAACAGTAAAAGAAATTAAAAAACCTAAAAAAAATATCAAAAAAATAATAAATAAAACATTTTGGATAATACAAATATTATACATATCAGTAATAATCACTATTATGATAATAACAAATCATGAAAAAATTTTTTTAATAAAAAAAACTAATATAGAAAATATAATAATTAATCCATTTACTTTAATTTTTGAAAATTCAAAATTAACAAATACAGCTTCAATAATAAATTTTATTATATTAATTGCAATTTTATCTTCAAGTAACGCTGGGTTATATGCATCAAGTAGAATGTTATATACATTAGCAATAGATGGTAAAGCTCCTAAAATATTTACAAACATTTCAAAAAACGGAGTACCTAAATATGCATTATATTTGACAACAATAATATCAGGGTGCTATTTAATATACTATAAAATAAATATTAAAAAATTTTATATTGAACTGATAAGAATTTCCAGTATAACTGGCTTCATTACATGGTTAGGAATAATAATTATTCATTATAGATTCAAAATAAATTATAAAAAATTAAAATATGAAAAAAATAAACAATCATACAAATATAAATATTTTCCAATAAAAATAATTTTTTCTTTTATACTATGTATTATAATAACTTTAGGACAAACATATATAACAATATCTTCAAATAATTTACAATTAAAAGAAATTATAATAACTTGTATAGGAATACCATTATTTTTAACTAATTGGTTATGTTACAAAATAATATTTAAAAGTAAAATAATAAAACATAACAATGTTAATTTAAATTATAAAAAAACAAAAAAGAAAAAATGAATATATAAATTTTGGCCCCTCCCCGATTTGAACGGGGGACCAAACGATTATGAGTCGCTTGCTCTGACCACTGAGCTAAGGGGCCATAAATTAAATAAAAAAATTAAAATATGCTAAATAAAATTTAAAATTATAGCCAATTTTTTTGTTTAAAATAAAAATAAGGGGCTAAACCAGCAACTATCATTAAAATTATAGCAAATGGATAACCAAAAATCCACCTAAGTTCAGGCATAAAAATAAAATTCATGCCATAACTAGAAGCCACCAAAGTAGGTGGTAAAAAAATAACAGATACTACAGAAAAAATCTTAATAATCCTATTTTGCTCTATACTAATAAAACCTATAGCAACTTGCATCAAAAAATTAACTTTCTGAAATAATGATTCATTATGAGGTAATAAAGATTCAATATCTCTTAATATTTCTCTAGATTGTTCCCTTTGTTTAATTTGCAAATTAGCTTTACGAACAAGAAAATTTATAGCACGTTGACTATCCATCAAACATAATCTAACTTTCCATCCTATATCTTCTAATTCAGCCAATATAGACAATGCTTCATCGAACTCATCACCCTGCTGACCTTCCATAATAATTTTACTTAATTTTTCTAAAGAACTATACATATATTCAATTTCATCAGCAAGTTGTTCAACTTTTATTTCAAATAAATCTAAAAATAATTCATAAACATTGCCATTAATAAATTTTTGTTTACTTATTCTCATAAAATATAATTTAAAAGTTAATAATTCTTTTTCTCGTAAAGTATACAATCGATTATCAACTATTGTAAAAGCAACGGTAGAATTTCCAGATCTTTCTATGGAATTATGAAAAAAGAAAAAAGAATGTATATGCAAACCATCTTCATTTTCAAAAAAACGAGCAGAAGCTTCAATATCTTCTAATTCTGGACGACTAGCTAATATTTGACCCAACTTATTACGTATAAATTCTCTCTCCTCATCTTTAGGATCAATTAAATCCACCCATATAGAGGATTCGAAATTCTCTACATTATTATTAGATTCTATATCTATCTTTTTTAAACGATTATTATCTAATTTGAATATAGCTAACATGTTAAAATCCTAATTCTAAACAACAAATATACTATTTTAAATCTAATAAAATAGGAAATAAATATAAAACGATCAAAACAATAATTTATTATTAAACAGATATCAATAACATAATAATGTTAATCCAAATAACACATAAATGCTACAATAATTATATTTTATATAAATAAAAAAATAATATTTATATATTCTTAAAACAAAAAAATATAAATAACATATATTCTTTACTCATTAATTTAAAAATAAAAAAATAACTACAAATAAATATGTTAAATATAATAAATATCTAAATTAAATAATAAATAATCACTAAAATTAATAATTTTTTATCTAAATAGCCATTACAAATATAGATAAATAAAATATAATAAAAATAAGTATTTAAATTTCAAAAAAATAAATAAAAAAAAACAAACAAAAATGTTAAAAAAAAAAATTAAAATAGCAACAAGAAATAGTCCTTTAGCTATAAAACAAGCAGAATATGTAAAAAAAAAAATACAACACATATATCCTAAAATAAATGTAGAATTATTTCCTGTAATTACAAAAAATAACAAAATATCAAAAAAAATCTTAAACGATCAATTAAATAAAGGAATATTTGTTAAAAATCTAGAAATAGCACTATTAAAAAAAGACGCAGATTTAGCTGTTCATTCAGTAAAAGATTTATCAACAAAACTTCCAGATGGACTAATTTTAACAGCTATTTGTAAACGTGATAATGCATTAGATGCATTTATATCAAACCATTATAAAACAATAGAATCACTAATTGAAGGATCTACAATAGGAACATCAAGCCCAAGAAGAAAATCACAAATACTAAATTATAAAAAAAACATACTTATAAAACCTATAAGAGGAAATATAGAAACAAGACTAAAATTATTAGATTTGGGAAAATATGATGCAATAATATTAGCTGTTGCAGGATTAAAAAGATTAGGTTTAGAAAATAGAATAAATCAAATAATATCAACAAATATATCTTTACCTTCAGGAGGACAAGGAGCTATTGGAATAGAATGCTTAATTAATAATTATAAAATAATTTCTTTATTAAAAAAAATAAATCACAAAGATTCAGAAATATTAATTAAAGCGGAACGATCATTTAATAAGGAATTAAATTCCGAATGTCAATTACCTATAGGTAGTTATGCAACACTTAAAAATAATAAAATATGCTTAAAAGGGATAATAGGATCAATAAATGGAACATGCCTTATAAAGGACAAACAAATAGGAAATAAAGAACAAGCAAATATTATAGGAAAAAAACTAGCAAAAAAAATAATTAAAAATGGAGGTAAAGAAATAATAAAATCTTTTATAAAAAAAAAACATGACAATTTTAATATTAAGACCACATCCATATGGAAAAAAACTAGCAAAAAAATTATTTGACCTAGGTTTTAACACATATAATTTATCATTAATAACATTTAAAAAAGGAAAAAATTTAAAATTATTACCTAAAATATTTACTTTATTAAAAAATAAAGATCTAATATTTGTATTATCACAACAAACAATAAAATTTGTTAATAACTTTTTAAATAGATTAAACTTAAAATGGCCCATAAAACCAATTTATTATGCAATAGGAGAAAATACTGCATTAAAATTAAAAAAAAATATTAACAAAAAAATTAATTATCCCGAAAATAAAGCAAACATGGAAACATTAATTAATTTATTAAAATTACAAGATTTAAAGGGAAAAACAACTCTAGTACTTCAAAGTAATAATAGTAGAAATTTATTAAAAAAAATCTTAAAAAAAAATGGTGCAAAAATCATATCTATAGAATGCTATAAACAAATAAATAAAAAAATAAATAAAAAAAAAGAAATAAATAAACTAAAAAAATATAAAATAAAAGAAATAGTAGTAACAAGCAAAAAAATTTTAAAAAAATTGTATAAATTAATACCACCCAAAGATCGAATAAAATGGTTGTTAAAATGTAAAATTGTAGTAATAAGTAAAAGATTAGCAAAAATAGCATATAAATTAGGTTGGAAAAAAATTTACATATCAGAAAAAGCAAATAATAACTCATTAATAAAAACATTAAAACAGATAATATAACTACTAAAAAATAGTATTTCTTATATAATCAGGTAAAAAATAAATGAAATTTTACGACAAAGATATAAAAAAATGGATTGAAAACGGTAAAATACTCATAAAACCAAAACCTAAAAAAAATAACATTAAAGAAGCTAGTATAGATATACATTTAGGCAATAAATTTCGTGTATTTAATAAAAATAATCATGGATATATAGATTTAAAAAAATACGAAATAAATAAAAATAACAAAATAAATAAAATTATTAGCAAAGAAATAAACATTTCTAACAATAAAAAATTTTATTTATATCCTCAAGAAATGGCATTAGGAATAACAAAAGAATATGTAAATTTACCAAATAATTTAATTGGAACATTATATGGACGTTCATCTCTAGCTAGAATAGGATTAATGATACACATAACAGCAAATCGTATAGATCCAGGATGGTGTGGTAACATTGTGTTAGAATTCTATAACTTTAATAAATTACCATTGCTATTATATCCTGGAATGATTATAGGAGCACTATCTTTTGAAAAACTATCAGGTTATGTGAAAAGATCATATAATACAAGAAAAAATTCAAAATATAAAAATCAAAAAAATATATTAAATAACTAAAAAATATAATTTCTAAAAAAATTAAAAAATTAATTTCTTAAACCTATACCTTTCTCAAAGAGAAACCACAAAAAAAAATAAAACAAAAAAATAAAAAAAAACAATACTAATAAAGTAAAAATAATAGGAACATCTTGAATTCCTAAAAAACCAAAACGAAAACCACTAATCATATATACAATAGGATTAAATTTAGAAATAGTTTTCCAAAAAGAAGGTAATAAGTTAAGTGAATAAAACACACCACCTAAATAAGTTAATGGGGTTAAAACAAAAGTAGGTACTAAACTAATATCATCAAATGTTTTTGCAAAAACTGCATTTAATAAACCTGCTAATGAAAATAAAAAAGCAGTTAAAAAAATAATCAAAAATATCATAAAAAAAGAATATATTTTAAATGAAATAAAAAATAATAAAATCATATTAACTAAAAAACCAACACATATACCTCTAGCAACACCACCACCAACATACCCTAAAATTATTATATGCGATGGGACAGGAGCTACTAATAATTCTTCAATATTCCTTTGAAATTTAGCACTAAAAAACGATGAAGCAACATTTGAATAAGAATTGTTAATAACCGACATCATAATTAAACCTGGCATAATAAATTTAATATAACAAAAACCATCCATAGTTCCAATATGATCACCAATTAAATTACCAAAAATAATAAAATATAATGTCATAGTAATAACTGGAGGGATTATAGTTTGAATCCATATTCTAGAAAATCTATTAATTTCCTTACTCCATATACTCTTTAAAGCTACCCAATATAATTGGGTCATAAATTTTCTCCTTTATTATTTTTAATAAGTTTAACAAATAATTCTTCCAATCTATTAGATTTATTACGCATACTAAATACTTTAATACCTTGTAAATTTAATTGATTAAATACAGAATTTAAACCCTGACTACGCATAACTTCTACTTCTAATGTATATTGATCAATTAATTTATACTTAAATCCCCTTAAATTTATATTTCTATTTTGCATTAAAATATCAAATATAAAAGTTTGAAATTTTAATTTAGATAATAATAATTTCATTGAACTATTTTCTATTAATAAACCCTTATTAAATATACCAATATTTTTACACAAATTTTCAACTTCTTCCAAATAATGAGTAGTCAAAATTATAGTTACACCATTATAATTTAAATTCTTTAAATATTTCCAAATAAATCTACGTAATTCAATATCAACACCTGCTGTAGGCTCATCTAAAATTAATAACTTAGGATTATGCATTAAAGTTCTAGCTAACATTAAACGTCTTTTCATACCGCCAGATAACATACGTGCTATTTCATTTCTCTTATCCCATAAATTTAATTCACCTAAATATTTCTTAGCACGAATACGGGCTTCATACTTACAAACACCATAATAACCAGCTTGGTTAACTACTATTTGTAAAACTGTTTCAAATGGATTAAAATTAAACTCCTGAGGTACTAATCCTAAATGACGCTTTGCATTAACAGTATCAAATTCTAAATTATGACCAAAAATAAATATTTTACCAGTAGTTTTATTAACTAAAGAGGTAATAATACCAATAGCTGTAGATTTACCAGCACCATTAGGACCTAATAACGCATAAAAATCACCTATTTTGACATTTAAAGATATATCTTTAAGAGCATAAATTTCATTACAATATATTTTACTAATATTTATTAATTCAAGTGCATACTTCATAAATAAAAACCTTAAATAAAATAATAAATAAAACAAAATTAATTTAAAAATCACCTAAATTTATAATATTAATTTAAAATTTATACATAAAAAATAAAATATTTTTAATTAACAACAACTTTTCCTATATAAGATAAATGTCTGTAATTTTGATTATAATCAATACCATAACCAATAACAAATTCATTAGATATAGTAAACCCAATATATTTAATAAATATATTTACTTCTCTACATGATGGTTTATCCAATAAAGTACAAATAGATAACGAATTGGGTTTGCGTAACAATAACATTTCATAAACTTTACTTATGGTATAACCGGAATCTATTATATCTTCAACAATTAATACATCTTTATCATAAATATTTCCATCTAAATCTTTAATAATCTTTACATCTCTAGAAGAAAACATATTACTACCATAACTTGATACAGTCATAAAATCTACTTCATGAGGAATATTAATTACTCTACATAAATCAGATACAAAAATAAAAGACCCTCTCAATAAACCAATCAATATAAATTTTTTATTTATATTAAAGTAATCCTGTGTAATCTGTTTACCTAAATAATTAACCTTTGAATTTATATCATCAGAAGAAATCAACTTTTCAATATAATATTTCATAAAATAATAATACAAAATTAATAATACTTTATATTATTATAAGACACTACTATTTCTTTAAATTAAAATATAAATTTAACTTTATAAAATATTTTAGAAAAGATAAAAAAAAAGAAAATATTTTTTTATAATCTATTTTAAATAACTTCAACACTTAAAATAAAATAAAAATAAAAAACCTTACAAATAAAACTAAAAAAATGAAATATCTTTAAATAAACCAACTTTTAAATCTGATGCTATATAAATTATTTTATTATCTACAATAACTTTACCATTTGCGATTCCCAAAACTAATCTTCTATTAATAACACGTTTAAAATGAATACAATATGTAATCTTTTTAGTATTAGGTAAAATTTGACCAGTGAATTTTACTTCACCAACTCCTAAAGCCCTTCCTTTACCTTTATATCCCAGCCAACCTAAATAAAACCCAACTAACTGCCACATAGCATCCAAACCTAAACAACCAGGCATAACCGGATCATTAACAAAATGATAATTAAAAAACCATAAATTAGAAAAAATATCTAACTCAGCCTCTATATAACCTTTTTTATAAAAACCACCGTTACTATTTATTTTAATAATACGATCTATCATTAACATTTTACCAATTGGTAAAAATGGACCATCAAATCCAAATAATCTACCATACCCGGAAGAAATTAAATCATCTTTATTATAAAAACTACGTCTATCAAACATGTAATATAAAAATATTCCACAAATAATAAAATATAAAAAAATTAAAATAAAACTTATTATTACTAATAATAAACTTTATTTAACATTAAAAAAAAAAATAATAACAAAATAATAATAAATAAAAATAACTTACATAATACAAGTATATTTTAATATATAAAACAAAAATCTAAAATAAATATTTATTAAAATATTAAGATTCAATTTCAGCACGTAACTTTTTCATAGCACTTCTTTCAAGCTGTCTAACTCGTTCAGCTGATAAACCATAAAAATTAGCTAATTCTTGTAATGTAATTTTTTTATTATCATTTAACCATCTAGAAAAAATAATATGTTTACTACGCTTATCCAAAATCTTCATCGCATGATTTAATTTATTAGTAATACTATTTTCCCAATCTTTTTCTTCAAAAGAATCAGCAAAATTAGATGTTTTGTCTCTTAAATAATAAACAGGAGCTAAAGATTTATTATTGATTAATTCATCATCAATAGGTATATCAAATGTAATATCTTGTGCAGACATCCTAGACTCCATTTCACAAACATCCTTTTTACTTACACCTAATTCCTTAGCAACCCTATTTAATTCTTCTTGATTAAACCAACCCATTCTTTTTTTAGTCTTACGTAAATTAAAAAATAATTTACGTTGTGCTTTAGTAGTAGCTACTTTAACAATACGCCAATTTCTTAAAACATATTCATGAATCTCCGCCTTAATCCAATGCACGGCAAAAGAAACTAAACGTACACCAATATCAGGATTAAATCTTTTAACAGCTTTCATTAATCCTATATTACCTTCTTGAATTAAATCAGCTTGCTGTAAACCATAACCAGAATAATTACGTGCTATATGAATTACAAATCTTAAATGTGATAAAATTAATATTTTTGCAGAATTTAAATCACAATGATTATATAACTTTTTAGCTAAAACTTGTTCTTTACCTGCAGATAATATCGGCCAAGAATTAGCTGCTTTAATATAGGACTCTAAATTTCCTAAAGGTGAAATAAAAGAAATTTGTAATTCACTATTCATTAAAACCTCACATATAAAATAAAATTTTACTGACACAAACATTAAGAAATAATAAAATTTATATTTTTAATAAAAAATAAATAATTAAATAATCATGATATTATATTACTATATAAATGTAATAATCGTAAAATAATAATAAAACTAAAAAATGAAAAAAAATACAAAAACAATACGTATAATAAGTGGTAAATGGAAAGGTAAAAAAATAATAATACCAAATATAAAAACACTAAAACCTACAAAAGATATTATAAAAGAAACTTTATTTAATTGGATAGAACCATATATTTACAAATCATCTTGTTTAGATTGTTTTGCTGGAAGTGGATCACTTGGTCTAGAAGCTTTATCAAGAAATGCATCTTCAGTTATATTTTTAGAAAAAGATATAAATATAATAAAAATACTAAAAAAAAACATTAAAAAATTAAAAATATTAAATACAAAAATAATAAATACAAATGCAATAAAATGGATAAAAAAAAACGAAAAAAAATATAATTTAATATTTATAGATCCACCCTTCCAAACAAACTTAATAACAGAAATAACACATAAAATAGAAATTAATAAATGTTTAAAAAATGAATCCTTAATATACATAGAACAAAATAACAAAAATAAAAATATAACACTACCTAAAAACTGGATAATATATAAAACAAACCATTCAAAAAATATAACCTATAGCATATACAAAGTAAAATAAAAACAAATAAAATTAACTCATAAAATTTAATAAAAAAATTAAATTAAATTTAAAAAAAAATATATGAAACAATATATATATATATCTAATTATGACAGTAAAAAAATAACAGTATTAACACTAGATAATAAAGGAAAATTATATAAAATACAAAATGTGCACACAAAAGGATACGTACAACCAATAATAATTAATAAAAATAAACAAATATTATATGCAGGTGTAAGATCTAAAAATAAAATCATAACATATAAAATCAAAAAAAATGGTAAATTAGAAGAAATAGAACAAACACCATTATCAATAACATCTAACCATTTAGAAATAGATTACATTAACAAATTATTATTTGTAACATCTTATAATTATAATTGTATTGATATTTATAAAATATCTAAAAATGGAGTTCCTAAAAAATCTATACAAACTATAAATAAATTAAACGGTTGTCATTCAACAAATCTATACTTAAAAAAAAATATACTTTTAATTCCAACATTAAAAGAAGATTGCATACATATATATAAATTAAATAAAAATAAAAAATTAGTACATCATAAACAAATAAAAATAAAAACTAAAAAAAAATCAGGACCCAGACATATAACTTTTCATAATAAAAATGAATATGCTTATTGCATAAATGAATTAAACAGCACAATAAATATTTTAAACCTTAAAAACGAAAATAAAAAAAAAATAAAAATAATACAAACTATAGATACTATGCCATATAAATACAATAAATTAAGATGGGGGGCAGACATTCATATAACACCAAATAATAAATACTTATATACCTCTGACAGAGCATTAAATATTATAACATCATTTAAAATAAATAAAAAAGGCAATAAAATATCAATAACTGGACATTTTAAAACAGAAACGTGTCCTAGAGCGTTTAATATTGATTATTATGGAAAATATCTAATTTCAGTTGGACAAAAAAGTAATTCATTAACAATTTATAAAATTTTAAAAAAAGAAAATGGCAGATTAAGCTATATAAATAGTCTTAATACAGAAAATAATCCTATATGGGTAATAACAAATTTAATAAAAAAATAATTATATTTTAATCATAAATAAATATATCAAATTTACTTAATATAAAATGTATAGAATGACATAATTTTATTATACATTCCTCACTAATTATATAAGGTGGAACAAGATATATTATCTTCTCAAATGGTCTTACCCAAACACCATTTTGTACAAATAATTTTTGTGCATAAGGTATATTTATTTTATATTTAAATTCTACAACACCAATAGCACCTAATACACGAACATCTAATATATCAGGATGATTAATTAAAGAAAATAAACCTATTTTCATCCAAATAGAAATATTAAAAACTTGTAATTTCCAATCATTAATACATAATAATTTCAAACTAGCATATGCAACCGAACATGCTAGGGGATTTCCCATAAATGTTGGACCATGCATAAAACAACCTACTTTACCATTACCAATTACATCAGCTACTCTACGAGAGGTAATTGTAGCTGCCAAAGTCATGGTACCACCAGTAATAGCCTTTCCAATACATAAAATATCAGGAACAATTTTAGAATATTCAAAAGCAAAAAATCTACCAGTACGACCAAAACCAGTAGCTATCTCATCACAAATCAAAAGTATTTGATATTTATTACATAATAATTTTAATTTATATAAATAATTAGGATGATAAAAATTCATACCACCTATAGCCTGAACAATAGGTTCTAAAATTATTGCAGAAATAATACTGTGATATTTACTTAAAAAAATATCTATTTTATCAAAATATTTTTCTTTCCATTTACCATAAAATCCACATTTAAATTCATCAATAAATAATTGAGAAGATAAAAAATTTCCATAAATTTTATGCATAGAATTATTTGGATCTGAAACAGACATAGCAGCAAATGTATCACCATGATAAGATCTTCTTATACTAATGAAATTATATCGTTTTTCACCTAAAGCTTGCCAATATTGTAAAGACATCTTTAATGCAACCTCAATCGAAACAGAACCAGTATCAGATAAAAATATACATTGCAATTCATAAGGTAAAAACTCTAACAATTTTTCACAAAATTTAATCGCAGGAATATGCGTAATTCCACCAAACATAACATGAGAAATTTTATCTATCTGATCTTTTAAAACATCATTAAGAAATTTATTATTATACCCATGAATAGCACCCCACCAAGAAGACATACCATCAATCAATTTATTACCTTTATATAATTTTATATATACATCATATGCATAATCAACTAAATAACAAGGAAAAGGATTAATCATTGACGTATACGGGTGCCAAATATGCTTTTTATCAAAATTTAAATAAAATGATTTCATAATTAATATTGCAAAAAAGAATAAAAAGTTTTATTTTATAAATAAAATATTATTAATAATATAACAAAATAGGAATAATAATGCAAAATATATGGACTATAGAACAGGTAAAAAAATTATTTTATAAACCATTTTCGGATTTAATGTATAAAGCACAAAAAATACATAGAAAAAATTTTGATCCTAACATAATACAAATTAGTATGCTTTTATCAATAAAAACAGGTTTATGCCCTGAAGACTGTAAATACTGTCCACAAAGTTCAAAATATAAAACAAACACAAAAATAAAAAAACTAATTGATACAAAAAAAATTTTAACTGCAGCTAATAAAGCAAAAAAAGCGGGGTCACAACGTTTTTGCATAGGTGCAGGATGGAGAAATATTAATGACAGAGATATTCCATACTTAGAAAATATAATAAAAAAAATAAAAAAAATAGGTATGGAGACATGTATGACACTAGGAGGGGTAAATAATAAACAAGCTAAAAAATTAGCAGAAGCTGGATTAGATTTCTATAATCATAATTTAGATACATCACCAGAATTTTATAAAAAAATTATAACTACTAGAAAATATCAAGATCGAATAAATACCATCAATAATATAAGCAATGCCGGTATAAAAGTATGTTCAGGAGGCATTATCGGATTAGGAGAATCAATAGAAGATAGAGCTAATCTACTAATACAATTAGCAAATCTTAAAAAACAACCAGCTAGCATTCCTATAAATATGCTAGTAAAAATTAAAGGAACACCTTTAGCAAAAAATAAAACAATAGATCCATTTGATTTTATACGTATGATAGCAGTAACAAGAATAATGATGCCAAAATCATATGTAAGACTATCTGCTGGAAGAGAAAAAATGAACGAACAAACACAAGCCATGTGCTTTATTGCTGGTGCTAATTCAATATTCTATGGTTGTAAATTGCTTACAACAAAAAATAATTCTCAAAAAAAAGATAATGAACTATTCAATAAGTTAGGAATAAACAAATACAAAAAACAAAAAATAAAAAAAACAAAAACTCTTTATTACAATGCTGCATCATAAATTTATGAACTGGTATATAAGAATAAAAAAAAAAATTAATAAAAAAAATCTACGCACACGTATTGCTAAAAAAAATAGCAATTCAAGATTTATACAAATTATGAATAAAAAATATATAAATTTTTCTAGTAATGATTATTTAGGGTTAAGCCATGAAAAAAAAATAATTAAAGCATGGAAAAAAGGTGCTGAAATATATGGAATAGGATCAGGAGGGTCTAATTATATCAATGGTTATAGTATAGAACATAAATTATTTGAAGAAGAATTAGCTAAATGGTTAAATTATAAAAAAACTATATTATTCACCTCAGGATATGCAGCAAATCAAGCTGTGATTACGTCACTTATACAAAAAAAAGATATAATAATAGCTGATAGATTATCACATGCTTCTATTATTGATGCGGCAATAAATAGCAAAGGAAAACTTTACAGATTTAAACACAACGAAATAAAAAATCTAAAAAAATTATTATCATCAAACTATAAAAATAAAATGTTAATCATAACAGAAGGTGTATTTAGTATGGATGGTGATACTCCAAAATTAAAAATTTATCATAAACTAACAAAAGAAAAAAATGCATTGCTTATGGTTGATGATGCACATGGAATTGGAATTAATGGATTACAAGGAAGAGGTACATGTTGGAAAAAAAACATAAAACCAGAAATATTAATTATAACATTCGGTAAAGCCTTTGGCATTAGTGGGGCTGCTGTATTATGTGATCAAGATATAGGAGAATATTTAGAACAATTTTCTAAAAATTTCATTTACAGTACAACTATACCAACAGCACAAATATATGCCTTAAGAATGTCACTAAAATGTATAAAAAAAGGGGGGGATTTAAGAAAAAAATTAAAAAAAAACATAAAAAAATTTAATCAATTAAATAAATATCTGCCATATATCCCAAAAAAATCAAAAAATCATATACAACCAATTATATTAAAAGATAACAACAAAGTAATAAATTTAACTAATAAACTACGTAAATATGGTTATTGGGTGCATGGAATTAATACTCCAACAGTACCACATAACACAGCAAGAATTAGAATAACAATAAACACAGAACATAAAAAACAAGATATTAAAAATATATCAGAGATAATTTATGAATTTCAAAATATTTGATAAACACAAAATAGCAATATCTAAAGCATTTGATAAAGCAGCACAAAATTATAATAATAATTCAAAACTGCAAAAATATATCGGAAATTTACTTATGAAAAATATAAAAATGAAATCTAATATATCAATCTTAGATGCAGGGTGTGGTACCGGATGGTTTAGTAAAAAGTGGAAATACTACAATAATAAAGTAACAGCGATAGATATTTCATATAATATGTTAAAACAAGCAAGAAATTATGCATCAGCTAATAATTACTTGTTAGGTGATATAGAATCCTTACCATTTTTAAATAAAACATTTGATATTTCTTGGAGCAACTTAGTATTACAATGGTGTAATAAATTTAACAATGCTATAAATGAATTATGTAGAGTAACAAAATGTGGAGGAACTATTTTATTTTCTATAATAGAAAAAGGATCACTTAAAGAAATGCTACAATCATTTAAAACTATTAATAAAAAAAATTGTATAAATAATTTTTTATCAATAAATGAAATAAAAAATATATGTAATAAACAAAATATAAAATTATATAATAAAGAAATAACATTAATATTTCCAAAAATGATGGATGCAATAAAATCTATAAAAAAAATAGGAGCAAATTATTCATATAATAGAAATAATAAGGATGTATTTACAAAAAATAAATTAATAATTCTAAAAAAAATATGGCCTAAAAATAAATATGGGTATCTATTATCTTATAAAATAATATTTGGAATAATAAACATATGAATATAATAAAAAAAATATTTATAACAGGAACAGATACCAACATAGGTAAAACATTTATAAGTAAAATAATTTTAATTAAAGCAAATAAACTAGGATATAAAACAGGAGGGTATAAACCAATCGCAACAGGATGTATAAAAACAAAATCAGGATTAATAAATAACGACGTCATAACACTACAAAAATATAGTAATACTATATTAAGTTATAAAGAAATAAATCCATATTCATTTAAATTTCCAACATCACCAAACATAGCAAATAAAAATAATATTTATAATATAACAATAAAAAATATATCAAGAGGTTTGTCTAATATATGTAAAAAAGCAAATTTTATAATTATAGAAGGTGTCGGTGGATGGTACACTCCTATATCAAATAACATAACTATGGCTGATTGGGTAATTCATGAAAAATTACCTGTGATACTAGTCATTGGAATAAAATTAGGCTGTATTAACCACGCATTACTAACAATAAAAGCAATAAAAAAAAATAAACTTAACCTAATAGGATGGATAACAAATAATTTAAAAAAAAAAAATAAATTTAATAAAAATTATATTAACACACTAAAAAATATGATAAAAAAACCACTACTAGGGGAAATACCTTACATACATAATAATAATAAATTAGAAATAAATAAAATAAAATTAAAATTACCTATATAAAAACAAAACTTCAATGATATTTTTTTACAATTAATACAGCATTTGTCCCACCAAAACCAAAACTATTTGACATAATTGTATTCAAAAACACACGTCTTGTTTCTAAAACAACGTCAATATCTTTAGCCAAATCCTCCAAATCTTGAATATTAATACTAGGAGCAATAAAATTATTTTCCAACATTAAAACAGAATAAATTATTTCATGTACACCGGAAGCACCTAATGAATGACCAGTCATAGACTTCGTAGAAGATATAGGAGGAATATTTTTATCAAAAACAGTACATATAGAATATAATTCTTTAGTATCACCAATAATAGTAGATGTACCATGGGTATTTATATAATCAATACCCATATCTAAATCTTTCATGGCAATTTTCATACAACGAACAGCACCATCACCTGATGGAACTACCATATCATAACCATCAGATGTAGCTCCATAACCAATAATCTCAGCATATATATGCGCATCACGATTTAAAGCGTGTTGCAATTCCTCTATAACTACAATACCAGCTCCACCAGAAATAACAAAACCATCTCTTTTTTTATCATATGTTCTAGAAGCTATACTAGGATCATGATTATATTTAGTGGATAATGCACCCATAGCATCAAATTCACAAGCAAGTTCCCAACTCAACTCTTCTGCACCACCTGCAAAAATAATATCCTGCTTACCATATTGTATTTGTTCATAAGCACTTCCAATACAATGTGCAGAAGTTGCACAAGCAGAACTAATAGAAAAATTTAAACCATATATTTTAAATGGAGTTGCTAAACAAGCAGAAACACCAGATGCCATAGCTCTAGTTACCATATATGGACCTAAAGATTTTATACCTCTAGGACTACGAACAGCATCAGCACTATAAACTTGAGATTTAGGAGATCCACCTCCAGATCCTACTATAATACCAACTCTAGGATTGTTTTGATATACATTAGCAGATAAACAAGAATCAGATACAGCCTGTTTCATAGATAAATATGCATAAATAGATGCATCACTCATAAATCTTAATATTTTACGATCAATTAATCCCTTAATATCTAAATCTATATTACCCCAAACATTGCTACGTAAACCAACATCCTTCATTTTTTGAGAATAAATAATACCTGAACAACCATTTATTAATGAATATAAAACATCACTTTTATTATTACCAATACTTGATACAATACCTATACCTGTTATTACCGCACGTTTCATTTAAATACCTCATTATCTATAAAATAAATTTTTTTAAAAATAAACGTGCTCATAAATATAAATCTTTCATCCTAAATAAAACAGATATTTAATAAACATTATTAATCTCATTAAGATTGTTATTCTATTAAAATAATAAAATAAATTATTTATATAAGAGATAATATACTATTATATATATATAATATATAACATTTATTTTTTATTTAAAACTAAATTTTAATATAAATAAATTAATTTTCTCAACATTAAAAAAAATAATTAAAAATTAAAATTATTAAATTAATATTTATAACTATTTATTTTATTTTCCAAATACTACCATGCAAACCATCTTCAACAAGAACACCTAAAGAATACAATTTATTTCTAATTCTATCAGCAATACACCAATTACAAGTTCTACGAGCAGCATCACGCTTTAAAATTAATTTTTTAATTAAATTATATTTTTTATCATTATTTTTAAAATTTACTATATTTTTTAATTTAAAAAAACTAATACCTAATATAGAAAATAATTCAATCAACCGACTAGCTAACTTATTAGCTATTAATAAATTATTTTTTTTCTTAAAAATATTTATCTCATCAATTAATTCAAATAATATAGAAATCACTTTTGGTATATTAAAATCATCATTCATTGCTTGACAGAATCTAATTCTAAAATCATCTTCAGAAAAATTAGATACCAAATAATTAGTACCATATAAAGCATTATATATTTTTTTTAAAGAATTTTTAGCATTACATAAATTATCATCATTATAATATAATATATTTCTATAATGAGAAGATATTAAAAAATATCTTAAATAATCAACATTATATTTAGATAATATATACTTTAAATTAAAAAAATTTCCATGAGACTTTGAAATTTTTTTTTTATCACAAACAACCAATCCTGTATGCATCCAATAATTAACATAACCATTGTTATACGCACAAATAGATTGTGCAATTTCATTTTCATGATGAGGGAAAATTAGATCACTACCTCCACCATGTATATCATAATGTATACCTAAATATTTTTGACTAATTGCAGAACATTCAATATGCCATCCTGGACGTCCAAGACCCCAAGGAGAACTCCATATACATTCACCATAATCAACTCTCTTCCATAAAACAAAATCGGAGATATTATCCTTTGAATAATTATGTTTAATTCTATTTTTTAACAATTTCAAATTCTGACCAGATAAATAACCATATTCAGAATAAGAATTTATAGAAAATAAAACATCACCGTTTTTAGCTAAATAGGCGTATTTTTTCTTTAACAATATAATAATTAGATCAATTATACATTTAATATTATTAGTTACTCTGGGTTCTAAATCTGGAGATAAAATATTAAGATTACAAAAATCATTATTCATTTCTAAAATCATACGATCAGTTAAAGAAGAAACTGATTCTCCATTTTCTTTAGCTTTATTTAAAATTTTATTATCGACATCAGTAATGTTACGAACATATTTAACATTATAACCAATAAATCGTAAATATCTAACCATAATATCAAAAAATACAAAAGTACGAGCATGACCTATATGACATAAATCATATACTGTTGACCCACATACATATAAATTTACATTACCATTATAAATAGCTTTAAACTTCTCTTTTTTTTTACTTAATGTGTTGTATATCTTTAACATAAATATTAAAATCACTATTTTAATAAGATAATATTAATTCATATAATAAATAAGTTGTAAAAAACTCATATTTATAAAAAATTAAATGTATATTTGCATTAAAATTTAAAAAAAATAAATTACATATAATATAAAATGAAAATATAATTTAATAATCACATATTTATTAAATTATATTTACTAGCTATTAAAGTGTTTTTCATTACTGTAGCAACAGTTATTAAACCTACACCTCCTGGAACAGTAGTAATATGAGATGCTCTATATAAAGCAGAAACAAAATCAACATCACCAACTATCTCACCATTATCTAATAAATTAACACCTACATCAATAACAATCGCACCTGACTTTATCCAACTACCATGAATAAAACAAGATTTTCCTACAGCAACAATCAATAAATCTGCATTTTTTAAATAAAAACGCAAATTATTCGTGTAACGATGTGTAATAGTAACAGTACAACCAATTAATAACAATTCTATACTTATAGGTTTGCCAACAATATCAGAAGCACCTACAATAACAACATTTAATCCATATGTATTAATATTTAGATATTTAATAATACTAATAATACCGCTAGATGTACAAGGTCGCAATTTTGATTTATTAAAATATAAACAACCAATATTATAAGGATTAAGACCATCAACATCTTTAAAAATAGATATATTTTCTAAAATTTTAACAGCATTAATAATTTTAGGAAGAGGTAATTGAATTAATATTCCATCAACATTAACATTACTATTTAATTTGTCTATTAAAAATAATAACTCTTTTTCACTAACAAAATTAGAAAATTTATGAATATGACAAATAATACCAATATCTTTACAAACTAAATATTTGTTTTTTACATATAACCTAGAAGCAATATCATCACCAACTAAAATTACATCAAGACGAGGAGAACGTATTTTATTTTTCTGATAAAAAGATATCTCCTTTATAACTTTTGATAAAATATCATCAGCTATAAATTTACAATTAATAATCTTTGCTATCATATAAATTTTACTTGTAATATTAATAAAAAAACATTAAATTATTTAAAATAAATATAAAAATATTTAAACTAAAAAACAATAATCACTAAAAAAAACATTTTATTTTACTATCAAAAATATTCACTTAGTATTTAAAGATTTACTCAAATATTTTGATATAAGTATTTTTTCTTTTTCATTAAGAAATATACCTAATTTTGTACGTCTCCAAATTACATCATCTAATTTTTTTGCCCATTCATATTTAATCAAATAATCTAATTCAACTTGATATAAAACATTACCAAAATGTTCTCCCAAATCATCTAAATTATTAACACCCTTTAAAATATCATTACTAGAAGTACCATATGTACTAGAATAATGGTAAGAAATATCTTTTGTTAAAAATGGATACATGATACGTAATTTATTGGAATAATCTTCAATTGAAATTCCTATGTCACCACCGGAAAGTATACAATTTCTAGTCCAAGACGGTTTCATATTAATATAATATTTAGATAATTTATTTAAAGAAAATTCTGCTAATTTACGATATGTAGTTAATTTACCACCAAAAATAGATAATAACGGAGCAGTTCCATTATCATCCTGTATATCAATTAAATAATCACGAGTGACAGATTGAGGGGAAGATGTTTTATTGCCCCACAAGGGTCTAACACCTGAATAACTCCAAACTATATCAGTTCTTCTTAAAGTTTTACAAAAATATTTATTACATACTTTTAATAAATAATTAATTTCATCATCATTAATAGTTACGTTAATAGGATCACCTTTGTATTCTACATCAGTAGTACCAATTATAGAAAATTTATTTAACCAAGGAATAACAAATACAATTCTACTATCATCATTTTGTAAAATATAAGCTTGCTTTTGATTAGATAATATTGGAACAACTATATGACTACCCTTAATTAAACGAACATTATGAGGGGATTCCAAATTCAACACATCATTAAAACATTGCTTAACCCAAGGTCCAGTTGCATTAACTAAACCTTTGGAATAATAATAATTAATTTTACCTGTATTATTATCTTTAACTTTTACTTCCCAAATTCCTGACATACGACGAGCCTTTATTACTTCAACACCTGTCAAAACTTCACCACCATGCTTCAATACCTCTAGAGCATTTAAAACAACTAACCGTGAATCATCAACCCAACAATCAAAATATTCAAAACCACGATATATTTTAGAAATAAATCCTAATTTAGGATCACATCGTAAACTTGAACTAGAAGGTAAATTATTTCTTCTACTCAATCTATCGTATATAAATAAACCTAAACGAATTAACCATGCAGAACGAAAATTAGGTAGATAAGGTAAAAAAAATTTTATAGGAAAAATAATATGAGGGGCCATTCTTAACAAAACTTCTCTTTCAGCTAATGCTTCTCTAACCAATCTAAACTCATAATATTCAAGATATCTTAATCCACCATGAATTAATTTAGAACTAGCAGATGAAGTAGCATAAGCTAAATCAAATTTTTCTAATAATAAAACAGATAACCCTCTACCTGCAGCATCAGCAGCAATTCCAGCACCATTTATTCCACCACCAACAACTATTAAATCTTTTGTTTTCACAAAATACCTTAATATATACAATAAAATAAATATCTTTATTCAGTTTAATAAATTCTATCAAAATTTATAATAATAAATTAAATATTTTTTTTATATAAAAAAAATATAATCAATTCTAATTATTAATAAAAAGAATGTTTATGTCTTATATGGTCTGTAATATCCAAAATACCACTCAATTCAGGAATATATTTTAATAATTTAGATTCAATATTATCCCTCAATGTATAATTAACCATTGAACAACCATTACAACCTCCAATAAACCTAACAACTACATATTTATCCTTAGTAATTTCAACTAATTTTATATTACCACCATGTAAAATAAGTTGAGGTACTATTTTATATCTTAAAAAATATTTAACTTTATCTTTTAATGATAAATCATCAAATAAACTTTTAATAAAGGGAGCATATATAATTAACTTAGAGTCAATATCATTTACTTCTAAATCGATTTTTGCATCCTTTAAATAAGGTATACTTGAATAATCAATATATACCAATAATTCAGAAAAAGTAAATAAAATATCATCTTTTTTTAAACCTTTAGCATCACAAAAAATAATAGAGCACTCAGCATCTAAAGTATTTATATTAGAAATAAATATTCTAATATAATTAAATTTAGTTTGCATAGATAATAATTCTATAAAATGATTTAATGCTGAATTAGTAATATTAATCATATAAAACCTATATAAATTTAAGATAAATATCAATAAAAACATAATATCATCATGATATTTGATATGAAATACAAATATAAATATTTTTATAAAATATATCTTAATATTAATAATTAAAATATAATTTTAAAAAAATGGAAAAATTACACTTTAAAACAATTGGAAAACATAATATTAATTTAATATTAATACATGGTTGGGGAACGGATTCAAAAATATGGAAAAAAATAACACCAAAACTAACTAAACATTTTAAACTATATCTAATAGATTTACCAGGTTATGGTAAAAATATAAAATTAGAAAATATAAATAAAATAGAAGAAATAATAAATATTTTATATCCATATATACCTAATAATACCGTTATAGTAGGATGGTCTATGGGTGGTATTATAGCTACTAAAATTTATTTACACAATCCAACAAAAATAAAAGGATTAATTTTAATATCAACATCACCATGTTTTATTAAAAAAAAAAAATGGCCTGGTATTAAATTAAAAACGTTAAAATTATTTAAAATTAATCTAAAAAAAAATTACAAAAAAACAATAAATATTTTCCATAATTCATTGCTTTTAAATAAAAAATCAAAAAAAAATAATATTTTTATTAAAAAAATACCAAAAAAAAAAATACTTGAATTAGGATTAAAAATTATAAAAAATATAGATATAAGAAATGAATTAATTAAAATCAACATTCCAGTACTTAACATATATGGAGAAAAAGATAATATAATTCCAAAAAAATTTATTCATAAACTAAATAAATTATATTTAAATAATAAATCAATAATTATACCTAATACCACACATGCACCTTTCATTTCAAAACCAAAAATAATTTGCAAACAAATTATCAAATTTAAAAATTTTATAAAAAAAACACAAAAAATAATATATCATAAATAAAATACCCAATTTTAATTTTTTAAAAAAAATAAATATAATGTAAATGACTGGAAAACCACTTTATAATAAATTTAAAAAAAGGAATAATTTTAGAATTTTTCCATAATGAATACTTAAACAATTCAGTGAAAGTATTAATAAAATATATACCAACAGTAACAATTAAAACACCTTTCATTATTCCAAAAACAAGACCTAATTTTTTATCAATTTTAACTAAATGAATTTTTTTTATAATAAAATATACAAAATAATTAAATAAAGAACCACAAATAAATACAAAAATTGAAATTAATAAAATTGAAATAATATTTCTAAAAAATTCTTCTTTTATACCAATAAATAAAGAACCAACAAATTTATAATACATTTTTACAATAAAAAAAGCTAAAATATAAGTAAAAATTGATAATATTTCATTTGTAAATCCCTTCATCAAACTAAAAAAAGCAGATAATAAAATTATAAAAAATATAAAATAATCAATTAAATTCATAAATAATTATCCTTATCTTAAATAAATAATAAAATTAAATTTATATAATAAATATAAATATAAAAAATACTTAATTAAAACAAATAAAGAAATTACTCTATAAATTTATAGGTTTAGGTAAATGCATAATTTTAGCTAATAAATTAGATAATTTAAATCTCATATCTTGACGACGAATAATCATATCTATGGCACCTTTATCTATCAAAAACTCACTACGCTGAAAACCCTTGGGTAATTTACTTCCTAAAGTTTGCTCAATAACTCTAGGTCCAGCAAAACCAATCAAAGCCTTAGGTTCAGCAACAATAATATCACCCAACATAGCAAAACTAGCGGATACTCCACCCATAGTAGGATCAGTAAGGACAGAAATATATGGAAGTTTACTTTTTTTCATCTCCCCCAAAACAGCACTAATCTTTGCCATTTGCATTAAAGAAAATAATGCTTCCTGCATTCTAGCCCCACCACTAGAAGAAAAAGAAATTAAGGGACAAGACAATTTTATTGCATACTGTACAGCATAAAGAAAACGATTACCAACAACACATCCCATTGAACCACCCATAAAAGCAAATTCACCAGCAACAGATATAACAGGGATACCACAAAGCATACCTTTCACAGATACTAACGCATCTTTTTCACCAGTATTTTTCTTAGCCTCTATTAAACGATCTCTATATCTTTTACTATCACGAAAACATAATATATCCTTAGGAGAAAAATGATCACCAATTTCAATTAGACTATCATTATCTAAAAAACTTTTTAATCGCTCTCTTGCTTTTATTTTCATATGACAATCACAATATGGACATACTCTTAAATTACTTTGTAATTCAGCAACGTATAAAACATGTTCACAACTAATACATTTTGTCCATACACCTTCAGGTATACTAGATTTATTTGATAAAACTAAATTTTTTTTTTTAAGAATATTTCTAATCCAACTCATTAATATGTAATATATTTAATTATAATTTTATACATTAAAATAAACATACATACAAAATAAAAAAAATCAATAAAAAAATAAAAAATAATTAATTTATGAAATAACAATTAATAATTAAAACAAAAAAATTATTAAAAAACAAAAAAATCAAATTTTATTTTTATTGAATGTAATACAATATAAAAAATGATAAATCTGTAAATATTTAATAATAAATAATTCAAAAAAAACATACAATTACACAATACTAACAATATTAAAAAAAAATGAATCACAAATATTTTTATATAAATAATATTAATCCAATAATACTACATTTTGGACCAATAAAAATATACTGGTATGGTTTAATGTATTATATAAGTTTTTTATTTATCTATCACATTGCTATAAATAAAAATAGTAAAATATTTTACTACAATAAAATAAATAAAAAAAATTTAGAAAATTTATTATATTACGGTTTTGTAAATACAATAATTGGAGGGAGATTAGGGTATGAATTCATTTATAATATAAAATTATTTTTTAAAAACCCATTAATTTTATTTGAAATATGGAAAGGTGGAATGTCATTTCATGGAGGAATCATAGGAGCAATAATTTATATTTTATATTTTAGCAAAAAAAACAATTACAATTTTTTTCGCATAACAAATTTAATAGTACCTTTAATACCTATAGGATTAGGAGCTGGAAGAATTGGTAATTTTATTAACGGAGAATTATGGGGTAGAGTAACATACAATGTACCATGGGCAGTTATATTTCCAAACTCTTATAACGAAGATAAATTATTTATTTTAAAACATCCAAAATGGAAAATAATATTTAACACTTACGGTGCATTACCTAGACACCCATCACAAATATATGAATTTATATTAGAAGGAATAATACTATTTATTATATTAAATAAAATTAAAAAAAATAATAATAATATATCCGCAATATTTTTAATTAATTACAGTATTATTAGAATATTTGTTGAAATATTTAGACAACCTGATATACAAATTGGGTTTTTCTATAATATTTTTACTCTGGGACAAATATTATCAATACCTATGTTATTATCTGGTATAATTATATTGTATAAATCTAATCAATCAAAAAAAAAATGGAACAATATTTAAAATTAATAAAAAAAATACTAAATAAAGGATCACTAAAATACGATCGTACTGGAGTAGGCACAATATCAATTTTTGGGTATAAAATGATATTTAATCTAAAAAAAGGATTTCCTTTAATCACTACTAAAAGATGTAATTTTCGTTCTATAATATACGAATTATTATGGTTCATAACCGGAAATACAAATATTAAAAAATTAAATAAAAAAAATATACACATATGGGATCATTGGGCGGATAAAAACGGAAATCTTGGACCAATATACGGTAAACAATGGAGAAAATGGATAAATAAAAATGGAAAACAAATTGATCAAATAAAAAACATAATAAAGGAATTAAAAACAAATAAAAATTCAAGAAGACTAATAGTATCAACATGGAATGTAGGTGAACTAAAAAAAATGTCATTACAACCCTGTCATATTTTATTTCAACTATATGTGAACAAAAAAAAATTATCCTGTCAATTATATCAAAGATCATGTGATGTATTTTTAGGCTTACCATTTAATATTGCAAGCTATGCTTTATTAATACATATGTTTGCACAACAAACCAATTTGATAGTTGATAAATTAATATGGATAGGAGGTGACACACATATATATCTTAATCACATTAATCAAATAAAATTACAAATACAAAGAAATCCTAAAACATTACCAACATTAAAAATAATAAGAAAACCATTTTCAATATTTGAATATAAATACAAAGATTTTAAAATAAAAAATTATAATCCATATCCAGCAATATATGCAAAAATAGCAATTTAATAAAAAAATAAAAATAAAACTAACTATTGCTTTTATTAATATATTTTTTATATCTTAATATATTTAATATTTCAACAATAATAGAAAAAAACATAGAAAAATAAATATATTTTTTAGATATATAAAAACAAAAACTCTCTAATATTAAAGAAATACTTATAAATAAAATGAAAACTAAAGATAACATTTTAATAGAAGAATTAGAATTAATAAATCCACTAATAATATCTACAAATACAAAAATAATAAAAACTGAAAAAATAATAGATATTATCATAATAGATAAATAATTAGAAATACCAATAGCTACAATTACAGAATCTAAACTAAAAACAATATCTAAAAATATAATTTGTAAAACAATACTACCAAAAGAAGGAAAATATATCTTATTCTTTAAATTTTTACTATTGATAAATTCATAAATTTCTATTAAAGATTTCCATAATAAAAAAAAACCACCAAAAAACAAAAACAAATCATAAACAGAAAAATAATGATTAATTAAAAAAAATAAAGAATTTGTAAAATTAATAATCCATATAATGAAAATTAAAAATAATATACGTAAAAATAATCCACCTATCAATCCTAAAAATCTAGCACTACCCTGTTGATTTTTAGGTAATTTAGAAATTAATAAAGATAAAAATATTATATTATCAAAACTAAGAATAATTTCTAAAATAGTTAATGTTCCAAAAGCTGTTAAAGCATTAGAATCAAAAATCCAATCAACCATCCTATAAATTACCCTTAAATTAATTATTTTATAAATAAATATCTAAATCTTATAATTAAAATTATGAAATAAAATTTTCTTTGTAAAAAATTTTCTCAAATAAAAACTTTTAGGGTTAACCATAATAATTTCACCATCATTACCAATAGCATTTGTTAAATAATTTGAGTTCTTAGCTTTAGATTTTATATATAAAATATCTCCATAAATTGAATCTAGCTTTTCTATTTCACCTAAAATAATAAAACTCATAATTTCTTCCCAATCTATTTTAAGTAATTTTTCTTCAGCACAATTAGGACTCCAAATAATCGGCAAACCAATACGTTTATCTAAAATAGACATTCTTCTATAATGTTCTACAGGAATCCACAATACACGAGAAATTTTACTCTTAACATAACTAGATTCCCAAGAATAATCAAAATTACCAATTAACTTAGCAGAACACACAAAGGTATCTTCAATAGGAAAACCAAAATTATTTACTGGTATAGTTTTTAATTCCAAACCAATATCAAAAAAATCTTGTTTAGCATAATTATTATTAATTAATCCTAATAAACATTCTATCAATTTACCAATAGAACCCTTATCAAATTTTGAAGAAGTTAATAAAGATATATTTTTATTAAATAATATTTCTTTAATCGTAAACCCAGCTAATGATTTTAATTTATCAATTAATTCATCTTCACACATATATAAATTATAACAAAAAACATATTTTTTTATAACATAAAGAAAAAAAATATATTTGCATAAATAAAATAATATAAAATATATCTATAAATAAATAAAAATCAATAATATATTTTAATATAAAATTAAAACATGATACAATTTTAGTTAATTTAAATTTATTAAATCAAACCAAGATATAAAAAGATATATAAATGTCTTCTAAAATAAAAAATTTTAAAATAAATAAATTATAAAAAAATATTATTTTATAATAATATAATAAACCATAAAATAATAAAATTAATCAATTATAAAAATTTCATTATGTTAATTATAAAAGCTGAAATAAGAAAAAAAATAAATAAGAACAAAAATAAACAACTAAGAAAAATAAAAAAAATACCTGCTGTAATTTATGGGAAAAATAAAAAAAATATAAACATTAATATAGAAGAAAAAATAATAACAAATATAAAAAATAAATATAATCTATATAAAAAAAAAATAATTATAAAAATAAATAATATTGAAGAAATAGTTCATATACAATCCATACAACAACACCCATACAAAGAAAACATTATACATATTGATTTTCTATATACAAAATAATCTATTTTATAAAAAATCATTAAAAATTTAAAATAAATAAAAATATTAAGAAAATTATTTTAAATAAGGATTATTTAACTTTTCTTCACCTAATGTCGACGAATTACCATGTCCAGGAATAAAAACTATATCATCTCCCAATAAAAATAATTTATTTTTAATTGAAAATATCAAATTACAATAATTACTTCCAGGAAAATCACTACGTCCAATTGAATTCTTAAAAAGAACATCACCAGAAAATAAATATTTATTAATTTTATTAAAAAAAACAACATGACCTGGAGTATGTCCTGGACAATGTAATATATTAAAAGAAATATCTCCTAAATTTATAATATCACCATCTTTTAACCAATAATTTGGTAAAAACGAAGAACAAAAATTAAAATCAAACATTTTACTTTGTAATGGTAACATATCAAACAAGAATTTATCCCTAATATCTGGACCAAATATAGGTACATAATAATAAGAAGAAACAAGTTTGGCCGTACCTACATGATCTATATGACCATGAGTTAAAAATATTTTGGTAAGATTAACCCCATATTTACTAATTAGGTTTTTTATTTTTTCTAAATCGCCACCAGGATCCAATAAAGCAGCTTCCAAAGTACTACTACACCATATTAAAACACAATTTGTAGAAAAAACAGTCATTGTTAATATTGAATATTTCATATAATTTACATTAAAATAAATGAATCAATATCTTTACAAATTCAATAATTTAATTAATTTTTAATTATTAAATAAAAAATAAAAAATTAAATAACATAAAAATATTATTAATCATTCTTTGCAGCTTTAAAAGCTTCAGTCATGATATTAGAAAAATTAGAAGACCCATCAGTATGTTTTTTATCATGAACATCATCTACATCTTTATCGTTATCAATACAAATAAATAAATTAATCAAACGATGTGTTTTATCTAAACCAATAATTTTTACTTTTACTACATCATTAACCTTCAACATATCAAATAAATTAATATTTACATTTAAAGGATTAACATTATTCAATATACCATTTACACCTTGAGATAAACTTACTATTACATTATTAACATTTTTAGAAAGAACAACCCCATGTACTACAGAACCTATTTTATTAATAAGTAAATAATTATGTATAGGATTCTCTTTTAATTGCTTAATACCTAAAGAAATACGTTCACGTTCAATATCTATTTGTAATAAAACTGAAGAGATTTTTTCTCCTTTTTTATATTTTAAAATATCATTTTTACCTGATGTATCCCATGATATATCAGATAAATGAATTAAACCATCTATATTATTTTCTAAACCTATAAAAATACCAAAATCAGTAATGGACTTTATTTTACCTTTAACTATATCACCTTTTTTATACTTTTTTGCAAAAGCTTCCCATGGATTATTTGTACATTGTTTCAATCCTAATGATATACGTCTTTTTTTAACATCTATATTTAAAACCATAACTTCTAAAATATCACCAATATTTACAAATTTAGATGGATGAAAATTTCTATTTGTCCAGTCCATTTCAGAAACATGTACTAAACCTTCAACCCCTTCTCTAATTTCAACAAAACATCCATAATCAGTAATATTAGTAACTTTTCCATGTAATTTAGTTTTCTCGGGGTACAATTCAGATATAGAAAACCATGGATCTTGACTTAATTGTTTTAATCCTAAAGATACTCTAGAAGTAGTACGATCAAATTTTAATATTTTTACCATAAACTCATCACCAATACTAACTATTTCACTGGGATGTTTGACTCTTTTCCAAGACATATCAGTAATATGCAACAAACCATCAACACCTCCTAAATCAATAAAAGCACCATAATCAGTTAAATTTTTTACAATACCTTTAACATCCATACCTTCATAAAGACTTTCTAATAAATTATTTCTTTCAATAATATTAAATGATTCAATAACAGCCTTTCTTGAAACAACCACATTATTACGTTTTTTATCTAATTTAATTACTTTAAATTCTAAGGTTTGACCTTCTAAATAAGTAGTATCCCTTATAGGACGAATATCTACTAAAGAACCAGGCAAAAAAGCACGTATATTTTCTAATTCAACAGTAAAACCACCTTTAACTCTGCCACTAATTACACCAGTAACTATTTCAGAATCATTATAAATTTTTTCAAGCATTAACCAAATTTCATAACGTTTAGCTTTTTCTCTAGATAATATAGTTTCTCCAAAACCATCTTCTATTGCATCCAATACAACATCAATTTTTTCTCCTACTTCTATTTTAATATCACCAGAAGAATTTTTAAACTGTTCAAGTGGTATAGCAGATTCCGATTTCAAACCAGCATCAACTAATACAACATCTTTTTCTATAGAAATAACAATTCCCTGTATAATAGAACCAGGACGAATATTTATTTGCTTAAATGATTTTTCAAAAAGTTCAGAGAAAGATTTAATCATACAAATACATCTTATTAATTAATAAATGATAACAATATTTTATATCCTATAAAATAACCATTAATTTTTATACCTTATACTTATCCATAAATACAAGAATTAACAAAAAAATCTAAAAAATTAATAAAATCCAAAATTATATTAATATAATTTTTTATACACATATTGCATTACATTGTCAATTACTTGTTCTACTGATAATAACGTTGAGTCTATTGCAAACATATCATTAGAACAAAACAAAGGAGCATGAAAACGATTACAATCACGATTATCACGATCTTTCATTACATACTTTAATCTACTAAAACTAACATAAATATTATTTTTTTGCAATTGTAACATACGACGTTTTACACGAATATTTATATTAGAATCAATAAATATTTTTATATTAGCATCTGGAAATACCACAGTACCCATATCACGACCATCAGCGACTAAACCTGGAGGTATCTTAAAAAAATAATGATATGGTAACAACAACTTACGGACTAAATAATGAACAGATAACCTAGAAGCAATATTGCCAATTTCAGATGTATAAATTTGATTAAGTATATTACTATCTTTTAAAAAATAAAAAAATAACCCCCTATAAATAAATATATTTAAATATTTTATCAACAAATCGTAATTTTGATAAACACATGTTTCTATTTTATTTTTTTTTAAAAAAAAAGCAAAACTCCTATAAATTAATCCTGAACTAAGAATATTCCATCCTAATATTTTTGAAACAATTTTACAAATTGTACCTTTTCCAGATGCAGATGGACCATCAATTGTTATAACAGGAACATATTTATTAATCATTATAAATACTATTAAAAATTATAATTATTAAATAATTATAGAAATAAAATAAAAAATAAAAATATCTTAAATATTTAAAAACAAAATAAATTAAAATAATTTTAAAAATAGAATATTAATTAAATTTAAATAATTATCCATATCTTTTTTCAAATTTATACATAAATTCAATTAATTTATTTACACCATTTACAGGCATAGCCTTATATATAGATGCTCTAAAATTACCAACTAATTTATGATCATTTAAAAAATATAAACCAAATAATTTAGATTATCATGTAAATATATCATTTAATCTTACATCTCTTAATTTAAAAACAACATTCATAAAGGAACGATTATATTTATGAATATTATTTTGACAAAAATCACTAGAATCTATAAAATCATAGAGTAAATTAGCTTTAATTTTATTTATCTCAGATATATAGTTTTCCACCTTGATTAATTAACCACTTTAATACTAATACAAGTATATACCAAGAAAAAGTAGAAAGTGTATCAAATACAGAATTATTTTTTAATAATAAAGAATAATTAAATATAGAAAGAATAAAATAATTTACATCTTTGATTAAATCACTACGTATAATAATTAAAGTAATACCTGATATACCTAAATTTTTTTATACACTAGCATAAATTAAACTATAATTTTCAATATTAATTTTTTTTGAAAGAATATTAGAAGAACAATCAGTTATAACAAATTTATCCGAAAAATTAGGCTCTTCATTAATTGATATACTATCTATTGTCTCATTAGGACAATAATGAATAAAATTAGATTTTTTATTTATTTTCCAATCTCGCATTAATATAATAGACTTAATATTATTAAAATTATATTTAACATTAATTAAATTAGCTAAACAAATTTTTTTACCTTCACAAAAAACATAATATGACCAATAGCCACTATTAATATAATCGATGCATATATTAAAATAAATTCATAGGTATAGCAGCAAACTGACCTTTTGCACCACCATGACAAAACAATATTTTATAATAATATGATATATTCAATATATATCTTAAATTGAATTAATATTCTTCAACTATATTATAAAATTCTTTATTTCTATGTCAAATTTCCATAATAAAATAATCACAATTATTCCAATTATTTAAATTTAATCTTACTTGATCCAATACTCTTCAGGTAACATTGAAAGATCAAAACTAAAATTATATATTTTATTCATATTATTTTAAAATAATTTAAAAACTAATAAAATAAAAAAAAATATAGACAACTAATATTTTAAATACTGAGATATTTCTCAGCATCTAATGCTGCCATACAACCAGTTGCAGCTGAAGTTACCGCTTGACGGTACACCCTGTCTATCACATCACCAGCAGCAAAAATACCACTAATACTAGTTTCTGTATAAAAACCAAATAAACCAGATTTAACCTTAATATAACCATCTTCTAAAACTAATTGTTTTGAAAAAATCTCAGTATTAGGAATATATCCAATAGCTATAAATACACAAGAAATATCTAATTTTAAATTATTATTATTTTCTTTAGACGAACGAATTAAAATACTATTAACACCATTATCATTACCTAATATTTCATATAAAACATGATTAAAATAAACAGTAACCTTACCCTCTTTTATTCTGACATTTAAACGATCTAATAAAATCTTTTCAGCAGTAAAACAATTCCTACGATGAATTAAATATACATGATTACATATATTTGATAAATATAGAACCTCTTCTATAGCAACATTACCACCACCAACTACAGCAACTTTTTCTCCTTTATAAAAAAAACCATCACATGTTGCACAACTAGAAACACCTTTGCCTAAAAAGCGTTTTTCAGATGATATACCTATAGAACGAGGATTAGCCCCGGTAGCTATAATAACAGAATCAGCAATATATGATTGATAATCTCCTTTCAAAAAAAAAGGTTTAGAAGAAAAATCAACTGAATTTATATGATCATAAATAATTTCAACATTAAATCTTTTTACATGATTATGCATATTATTCATTAAATCAGTGCCTGATATTGGATTAACTATACCAGGCCAATTTTCAATACTATTTGTTGTCGTCAATTGACCACCTTTATTTAAACCAGTAATAATTATAGGATTTAAATTTGCTCTAGATGAATATAAAGCAGCAGTATACCCAGCTGGACCTGATCCTAAAATTACTAATTTACTATACTTTGACATATAATATATCCTATAAAATATTCCTCTAAATAAGAATATAAAAAAATAAATACAAAAAATCAAATAAATAAAATATTAAAAAAATAAAATATTTAATTTAAAATAAGATAATAAAATTTATAATTAAAATAAAATGTCATTTTAATATAAAATACATCTTTAAAAAAAATTAAGAAATTATTATTGAACAATAAATAGATATCCCTATAATAACCTCATGTATAAAAAAAATAAAAAAATACATAAATATAAAAAGATAAATAAATTTGAAATAAATATAAAATTATTTATTTCAAACAAAATATAAGAAAATAATTAAAAATATGATAGATTTAAAAAAACTAAAAAAAAACAAAGAATTATTCAAAAAAAAACTAAATAAAAGAGGCTTTGTACTTGATATAGATAAATTAATTAAATTAGAAAATAAAAGAAAAAAAATACAAAAAAAAACAGAAAAATTACAACATAAACACAATATAATATCAAAAAAAAAAAAAATAAATAACAGATTTGTATTTAATATAAAAAAACTAAAAAAAAACAATATTAAAATAAAATTAAAAAAAATAAAATTAAAAAAAATTAAAAATAAAATAACAAAATTATTACTAAAAATACCAAATTTACCAGCAGATGATATTCCAGTAGGAAAATTAAACAGGGAAATAAAAAGATGGGGAAATAAACCAAAAATAAAACACAAAATATTAAACCATATAAAATTAGGAGAATTTAATAATTGGTTTGATATAAAAAAAGCAAATAAAATATCAGGGTCTAGATTTATAATCATAAAAGGTAAATTAGCAAAATTACATAGAGCATTAAGTCAATTTATGTTAAATTTACATATAAATGAACATGGATATAAAGAAATATATGTACCATATTTAACAAATAATAACTGTTTATATGGAACAGGACAACTACCCAAATTTGATAAGGATTTATTTCATATAAAAAAAATAAATAAAATAAAGATATCAAAAAAATATACTTTAATACCAACAGGTGAAGTACCATTAACAAACTTATATAGAGAAACTATCTTAGAAAAAAAAAAACTACCTATAAAATTAACAACACATACACCATGTTTTCGTCTAGAAGCAGGATCATATGGAAAAAAAAATAAGGGACTAATTAGAACACATCAATTTGATAAAGTTGAATTAGTACAAATTGTAGAATCAAATAAATCCGAATTAGCATTAGAAGAAATAACTTCACATGCTGAAAAAATACTAAAAATGTTAATTTTACCATACAGAAAAGTACTATTAAGAAGTAAAGAAATAGGTTTTTGTGCTACAAAAACCTATGATTTAGAAGCTTGGTTTCCAAGTAATAATACTTATTGTGAAGTTTCATCATGTTCTAATATGTTAGATTTCCAAGCAAGAAGAATAAAAACTAGATACAAAAATAAATTCAAAAAAATAGAATTTGTTCATACACTAAATGCATCAGGTTTAGCTATAGGAAGAACATTAGCTGCTATTATGGAAAACTATCAACAAAAAGATAAAAGTATTAAAATACCTGATGTACTTAAACCTTATATGAATCATATAAATTTTATTGATTAAAAATAATAAAATAAAAAATTATATATAATTAGGAAAAACAATGTCAAAAGAAAAAAATATTGAAATGCAAGGTATAGTAATAAATACATTACCTAATACTATGTTCAAAGTAAAATTAGAAAATGAGCATGTAATAACAGCACATATATCAGGAAAAATGAGAAAAAATTACATAAGAATACTAACAGGTGATAAAGTTATGGTTGAACTGACACCATATGATTTATCTAAAGGTAGAATAATATTTAGAAATAGATAAAAAAAATATTTTACTACAATAAAATAAATAATAATAAAACATATTAAATTAAAATATTTAAAAATAAATATTTTTTATTTAATATATTATTTGTTTTTTTTAATTAACTCATTAATACCATAAATAGAACCTAAAACATTTGTGGTATCTAATGGCATCATAACTATTTTACTATTATTAGATTCACCAATTTTCCTAATAGCACTTATATATTTTTGAGCAATAAAATAATTAATTGCTTGCAAATCACCTTTTAATATTGCTTCAGATACCATTTTGGTAGCTATTGCTTCCGCTGATGCTGCTCTTTCACGCGCCTCTGCTTGTAAAAATGCAGCTTGTTTTTGACCTTCAGCTTTTAATATCTGAGATTGTTTATCACCTTCCGCTTTTAAAATGGCTGCCTGACTAATTCCTTCAGCAGCTAAAATATCAGCTCGCTTAGTCCTCTCAGCTTTCATTTGTGTATTCATAGCTTTAACTAATTCTGCTGGAGGTTTAACATCTCTAATTTCTATACGAGTAATTTTTACACCCCAGGGGTTTGTAGCTTGATCAATTATATGCAATAATCTAGTATTAATATTATCTCTTTGAGATAACATCTCATCTAATTCCATTGAACCTAAAACAGTTCTAATATTTGTCATAGTAAGATTTATTATTGAACGTTCTAAATTACTAACCTCATATGCAGCTTTTGCAGCATCAATTACTTGAATAAAACAAATAGCATCTATTGTAACATTAGCATTATCTTTAGATATAATTTCCTGTGATGGTATATCTAATACTTGTTCCATCATATTAATTCTTCTACCAATTTTATCTATAAATGGTATTAATAAATTTAAACCAGGATTAAAAGTTTTAATATAACGACCAAATCGTTCAACAGTCCATTTAAATCCCTGAGGAGTAATCTTAATAATAGAACAAAAAATAAATAATATAAAAAAAAATAAAAAAAATATAAATATAAACATAAATAATATTATCCTAAAATATTTAATAAAAAAATAAAATAAATTAATAAAAATTTTTATTAAAAAATATGAAAAATAAAAAATTATAAATCTTAACAGAAAAAGAAATTAAAAAATTCTTATAAAACCGCCAAAAAAAATCTGAAAAAATAATTACTAAAAAACTAATACAAATACTGCCTAATATATCAATAGGCCAATGCAATCCTAAATAAATACGAGACCAAGAAATAAAAAAAGATATTAATAAAAATAACATACCACATTTAAACAACCGTAATTTTATAAGTATAAAAGAAAAAGTAAAAGCAACAGAACTATGATGACTAGGATACGATTGATCTAACACATGCTCAACAAAATAACAATATCCAAAATTTTCAAAAATAGGTCTATTAGACGGATAAATTTTACCAAAAATCAAAGAATAAAATAAAGAATAAATTATTCCAAGCATAGACTTTAACACTAATTCATGTTTAAAATAAACATTAAATTTATTAACAAAAAACCAATTATAAATTATAAATACAGGTATAGAATATATTATATATTTGGCAAAAAAAATAGATAAATTTATGAAAAAAAAAGAAGAATTAGGAGTGGCATTAATATACAAAAATATTTCTTTATTCAAACTAAACATATAATATAAATTAAAACCTCATAAACTTTCCATTTTATCAATCTAAAATTAAATACATATCTTACATAAATAAAGAAAATTAAAATATCGAATCTTATTATATAATAATAATTATAAAATATAAACAAAAAATATTAATTAAAATATAATAAACAAAAAAAAATATTAATTTATCAAAAATAATAAAAAAATCAATTAAATCTATATAATAAAAATATTCTAATTATAAAAATTTAAAAAAATAAAAATAATAATTTATTATATCTTAGAAATATATTTATATACAAAAAAAAAAATCTACAAAACAAAAAAAAACTCATATATATTATAATTCAATAAAATTTTTTTAACAATAATTTTTTTATTAAATATTAAATTTAAAAACAAACATATATTTCATGTAATAAAAAAAATAATTAACTTAACAATATAAAAATAAGAATAAAATTTAAATATATTAAAATATAAATGTATCATAAAATAATATGTAATATAAAAAATAAAACCACAAAACTAAAAATATAACAATCAAAAAAAACATTAAAAAACAAAAATTCAACTATAAAATATGATATGATAAAATTATTCTGAAACGGTGAGTAGCGCAGCTTGGTAGCGCAACTGGTTTGGGACCAGTGGGTCGGAGGTTCAAATCCTCCCTCGCCGAAAAAAAATATATATTACCATAATATGTAAAATAGTTATAAACAAATTACTAACAATTAATAATCAAATATCAATAATAAATAACAAACTATTAACAATTATTGATGAGTTATTAACAATTATTGATGAGTTATTAACAATTATTGATGAGTTATTAACAATTATTGATGAGTTATTAACAATTAATACACATAACAAAGATATATAGCTTAAAAAAAAATAAGAGTTATCAACAACAAATAACATATATAATAATAATAATAATAATAATAATAATAATAATAATAATATATATATATAAATTAATAAGATACATATATGGTTAGAAAAATATTAATAATTAAGTAAAAAAAATGATTAAAAATAAATTTGATGTAATTGTAATTGGAGGAGGACATGCTGGAATAGAAGCTTCATTATCATCATCTAAAATGCAATGCTCAACATTACTAATAACTATAAATAGAAATAAGATAGGAACTCTTTCATGTAATCCATCTATAGGTGGTATAGGCAAGGGACACTTAGTAAAAGAAATAGATGCTTTAGGAGGTATAATGGGGTATGCAACTGACAATGCTGGGATAAATTTTAAAATTTTAAATTCTAGCAAAGGTTATGCTGTAAGAGCAACAAGAGCACAAGTAGACAGATATATATATAAAAAAAACATAATTAATAAACTAAAAAAACAAAGAAAATTAACTATCATACAAGGTATTGTAAAAAAATTAATCATAAAAAATTATTCTATTCAAGGAATAATTATAGAAAATGGTACAAAATTTTATTCTAAATCAGTAATAATAACAACCGGAACTTTTTTAAATGGTAAAATCCATATAGGAAGTTGTAATTATAATGCAGGTAGATTTGGAGAAAAATCATCTATACTTTTAGCGGAATACTTAAAAAGTTTATCGTTTAATATTAAAAGATTAAAAACAGGTACTCCACCACGTATTGAAAAAAAATCAATTAATTTTAATAACTTAAAAATACAATATGGTGATTCTCCTATACCATTTTTTTCTTTTATAAACGATGACAAAAAAGAAATTAAACAAATTCCATGTTATATAACCCAAACTAATGAAAGAACACATGAAATCATAAGAAACAACATACATAAAAGTTCTATTTATAGTGGTAATATTAATAGCCTAGGACCTAGATATTGTCCATCAATAGAAGATAAAGTAATTAAATTCTATAATAAAAAATCCCACCAGATATACTTAGAACTTGAAGGATTTAATAATAATATTGTCTATCCTAATGGAATATCAACAAGTTTACCAAATAACATTCAATTAGATATGATTCGTTCCATAGAGGGATTAGAAAAAGCAAATATAATTTATAATGGATATGCAATAGAATATGATTTTTTTGATCCAATTGATTTAAAACCAAATTTAGAAAATAAAAACATAAAAGGATTATTTTTAGCAGGTCAAATAAATGGAACTACTGGTTATGAAGAAGCAGCTGCGCAAGGTATACTGGCTGGAATTAATTCTGCATTATATAAATATAACTTAAAACCATGGATTCCTAGACGTAGTCAATCTTATATAGGGGTTATGGTAGATGATTTATGTACGAATGGAATAACAGAACCATATAGAATGTTTACATCTCGTGCTGAATATCGGCTTCTTTTGAGAGAAGATAATGCCGATTTAAGATTAACTAATATTGGTAGAAAATTTGGTTTAGTAAATGAAAAAAGATGGATTAAATTTAATAATAAATTAAAAGATATAGAATTAGAAAGACAAAAATTTAAAAATACAATAATTCCATTAAATTTAAATATTGAAAATAAACTTAAAATTAAAATAAAAGAAAATACTACTATAGAAAAATTATTAAAAAGACCAAATATAACAATTAATCAAATATGTGATTTAAAAGAAATTAATCTGAAAATCAATAATATAAAAGCAGCTGAACAAGTTGAAATTCAAACAAAATATAAAGGATATCTTATTAGACAAGAAAAAGAAATAACACGACAATTAAATAGCGAAAAAATTCTAATTCCTAACAATATAGAATATGATAAAATGTCTGGTTTATCTAATGAAATAATTTTTAAGCTTAAAAAATATAAACCTTATTCAATAGGACAAGCATCACGTATTTCCGGTATAACACCAGCCGCAATATCTGTTTTATTAATTTATCTTAAAAAATTAAAATTCATATAAAATTTTAAAATATAAAAATAATAGTTTATAATATATTTCATTAAAATATATTTTATTTAAACATTTTAGAAAAAATTCTCTTGCATTTTTTTTTTCACTTTTTTAAGATTAAATAAAAAATATTTATATATTTTTTTACACAAATTAAAATAATGTATTATAATATGATTGATGAAAAAAAATTAATTTCACAGGATTACATAAATCATCATTTGAGATATCTTCAACTTGATTTACGTTCATTTAAATTAATATCCTCTAATATAAATTCGTCTGATTTTTGGATATTTAATATTGATAGTTATTTTTTATCTTTTTTTTTAGGAGTTTTATTTATATTATTTTTTAAATTCGTTATTAATAACAGTTTTAATAATAAATTTCCTAATAAATTACAGATAATTATTGAAATTATTGTTGAATTTGTTCAAAGTAATATTAATTCTATTTATTTTGGTAAAAAAGAGTTAATTGCTCCACTTTCATTAACTATATTAAGTTGGATATTTTTAATGAATTTTATGGATTTATTACCTGTGGACTTATTACCATTACTTTTAAAATTTTTTTTTAAAATAAATTATTTAAGAGCGGTTCCTACAAGTGATATTAATGTAACCTTAGCTATTTCTCTTGTTGTTTTTTCATTAATAATTTATTCTAAAATAAAATACCAGGGGTTTATTGTTTTTATTAAACAATTGTTTTTACATCCATTTAATAATCCCGTATTTATATTAGTTAATTTACTATTAGAAATCATTACTTTGTTATCTATTCCAATTTCTTTAAGTTTACGTCTTTTAGGCAATATATACTCTGGAGAATTAATTTTTATTTTAATTTCTGGGTTTGTTCCATGGTGGATACAATGGGTATTAAATGTACCCTGGGCTATTTTTCACATTTTAATAATTTTTTTGCAATCTTTTGTTTTTATGATATTAACTATAGTTTATTTATCAATGTCTTTAAAGAAAAATTAAATTTTACAAAAATCAAATTTACAAATAAGGATTAATATGGAAAATTTAACTATACATTATATTTCTGCAGCTATTATTATAGGTTTTGCTTCTGTAAGTGCTGCTATTGGTATTGCTATTTTAGGTAATAAATTTCTTGAAGGATCTGCCAGACAACCAGATTTAGTTCCTTTATTACGTAATCAATTTTTTATAATTATGGGTTTAATAGATGCTATACCTATGATTTCAGTGGGATTATCATTATATTTAATATTTTCAGCTCCTAAATAATAAATATATATTTTAGAAAATATTAACAGGTTAAATCATATGAATATTAACTCAACGTTGTTTGGAGAAATAATTTCTTTTTTATTATTTATTTTTTTTTGTATGAAATATATATGGCCTCCTATAATTGATTATATAAATAAACGTGAAAAAAAAATATATAATGCTATATTGTCTGTTGAAAAAGCTAAAAATGAATTATCTAAAACTAAAATACAAATTATAAATGAAATAAATGAAACTAAAAAAACTTGTAAATTAATACTTGATAAAGCAAAAAAAAATAAAATAGATATTTTAGAAGAAACTAAATTAGAAATAATTAAGGAACAAAAAAAAATAATTAAAGAATCAAATTTAAAAATTAAAAATGAATATGAAGTTACAAAAGAAAAATTACGTAAGGAAACTGTGTTATTAGTAATTCATTGTTTAGAGAAAGTTTTAAATCAATCTATGGATACTAATGTTAATAAAAAAATTGTTAATAAATTTATTTCATCTTTGAAAAAATATGATATTTATGCATAATTATATTACTTTATCTAAAATATATGCTAATGCAATTCTTTCATATTCTTTAAAGAAGAAATGCACGTTATATTGGAATGATATGTTAATGTTAACGACAAATATAATAAATAATAATAAAATGAAAAAACTTTTTTTAAATTATTATTCTACTAAAGAACAATTTGATATTTTAACTAATTTATTAGATAATTATATTAATTTCGAATTTAAAAATTTTATCAAAATAGCATTATCTAATCATGGGTTAATAATTATCCCTTATATATTTAAACAATTTATAGAATTACATGATCAATATAAGAATAATATAACAGTTAATATAGAATCAGCATATAAATTAAATAAATCTCAATTATTTAATATTAAAAAAATTATTAGTAAAAAAGTCACCGGTAATATTAAGATAAATTGTAAAATTAATAAATTTATACTTGCTGGAATAATTATAAATATTAAAAATTTTACATTAGATGGAAGTTTATTAAATAAATTAAATATCTTAAAAAAAGGTATGCTTTAGAGAATAAAAATGCAGATATTAAATTTTACAGAAATTAGTGAAATAATAAAAAAACGTATTTCAAATTTAAATATTGAAAATGAAGAATATGATAAAGGTATAATTATATCTGTTTATGATGGAATTATTCGTATACATGGTTTGTATAATGTTATGTATGGAGAAATTCTTGAAATAAATAATTATTATTCCATTGTATTAAGTTTAGAATTTGATTCGGTGTATGCTGTTGTTATAGGTAATTATAAAAATTTAAAAGAAGGAATGAAAGTTAAATCCACTGGTAAACTTTTAGAAGTTCCAGTTGGTAATAACCTTTTAGGAAGAGTATTAAACGGTTTTGGAGAAGCTATAGATGGTAAGGGTAATATTGTGAGTGATATTTATTTACCAGTAGAAAGACAAGCTCCTGGAATTTTTGATCGTTATAAAATAAATGAATCTTTACATACTGGTTACAAATCCATTGATGCAATGATACCTATTGGAAAAGGACAAAGAGAATTGATTATAGGTGATAGACAAACAGGTAAAACTTCATTAGCTATAGATATTATAATTAATCAAAAATCATTAAATGTTAAATGTATATATGTTGCAATTGGTCAAAAAATATCTAGTGTAATAAATATTGTAGATTATTTAAAAAAATACGATGCATTAAATAACACAATTATAATATCTGCCACAGCTGCTGAATCAGCAATCTTGCAATATTTAGCACCTTATACTGGTTGTACTATTGGTGAATATTTTCGAGATTGTGGAGAAGATGCATTAATTGTTTATGATGATTTATCTAAACAAGCTATTGCATACAGACAAATATCATTATTATTACGTAGACCTCCAGGTAGAGAGGCTTTTCCTGGTGATATATTTTATTTACATGCTCGTTTATTAGAAAGATCTGCTAAAGTAAATTCTAGTTATGTTGAAAATTTTACTAAGGGTAAAATAAAAAATAAAACTGGGTCATTGACTGCTTTACCTATAATTGAAACTCAATCTGGTGATATATCATCTTTTATTCCAACTAATGTTATTTCAATAACTGATGGGCAAATTTATTTAGAAACGGATTTATTTAATTCAGGTATTAGACCAGCAATTAATCCAGGTTTATCAGTATCACGTGTTGGTTCATCAGCACAAACGGATATTATAAAAAAATTATCTTTTGGTATACGTGCTTCGTTAGCACAATATAGAGAATTATATAGTTTTTCTCAATTTTCAAGTGATTTAGATTCATCAACTCGTGAAATATTATCTAATGGTGAAAAAATTATAGAATTAATGAAACAAAAACAATATAATTTAATGTCAGTAGCACATCAATCTATAATATTGTCTTTAATTAATTATAATTTTATTAATGATATTCCATTAAATAAAATAGATTTATTTTCACAAAAATTATTAAAACATTTTGAAAAATATCATTACAAATTATTAAAAAAGATTAATGTTTGTGTGAAATTTGATTTAAAAATAAAAAATGAAATTATTAATGTTATAACACTATTTAAAAATACAGAATATGAATAAAACAATTATATTTTATAAAAACAATGTTTTTAAAACTAAGGTTCATTATTTTTTATGAATAATTCAAAAATAATAAATAATAAAATATCTGCTATTAAAAAAATAAAACAAATTACTAAAGCAATGGAAATGGTTGCAATTACTAAAATTATAAAAATAAAAAAAAGAATTAAAAATATAAATCCATTTATTAATAATATATATAATATAATTAATATTATTATTATGAAAAATTTTGAGTATCATTATTTATATTCAAGTAAAAGAAAAATTAGACGTGTTGTTTTTTTTATTATTTCTTCTGATAGAGGTTTATGTGGCAATCTAAATTTAAATCTTTTCAATAAAATATTATTTAAAATAGAATATTTATTAAAAAAAAATATTAAAATTGATTTAATAATTATTGGTAACAAAGGTTATCTTTATTTTACTAAATTAGGATTTAATATTATTGATTTCATGATTAATATTAATCATAATTTATCATTATCTAATTTAACTAATATTATTAATGTTTTAGTTGATTTGTATATTAATGAAAAAATAGATAGATTATATGTAGCATATAACAAATTTAAAAACAACATGTGTTATATACCTTTATTATGTACTATTTTACCCTTGTCTGTTGATATTAAGTTATATAATGATTTATATAATAAATGGAATTATATATATGAGTTTGATGTAAAAAATATTTTGAATGATTTGATATTTAAATATATTAAATCAAATATTTTTCATTTGATTTTAGAAAATATGTTAAGTGAACAGTCATCTCGTGCTTTAGTTATGAAAAATGCTACAGATAATAGTATTGATTTTATAAAAAAATTAAAATTAATTTATAATAATATTAGACAAAATAAAATTACACAAGAATTAATAGAAATAGTTTCTGGTTCTTAGTTTATTTTTATTTTTTTTTTTTTTTTGTTTTTAGGAGTTTGAATGGCAATTGGCAAAATTGTTCAAATTATTGGTGCAGTTGTTGATGTTGAATTTTCTCGAGAATTTGTTCCAACCATTTATAATGCTTTAAAACTTGAAAAATTAAATTTGTTTTTGGAAGTACAACAGCATTTAGGTAATGGAATAGTAAGAACATTTGCAATGGGTTCTTCTTATGGTATTCGTAGGGGTTTGAAGGTTATAGATCTCGATAGATCTATACAGGTACCTGTAGGAAAAATTACTTTGGGTAAAATAATGAATGTATTAGGTGAATTTATACATTCTAAAAATAAAAATATTGATAATACAAATAAAAATATAGAATATCATTCTATTCATAATTTTTCTTCTAATTATAAAGATTTAGTTAGTTCAATAGATGTTTTAGAAACTGGTATAAAAATAATTGATTTAATATGTCCAATATCAAAAGGGAGCAAAGTTGGTTTATTTGGTGGTGCTGGTGTTGGTAAAACTGTTAATATGATGGAATTAATTAGAAACATTGCAGTTGAATATTCTGGTTATTCGGTTTTTACTGGTGTAGGTGAACGTATTAGAGAAGGTCATGATTTTTATTATGAAATGAAAGATTGTAATGTTTTAGATAAAGTATCTTTAGTTTATGGGCAAATGAATGAACCTCCAGGTAATCGTTTTAGAGTTGCTTTATCTGGTTTAACTATAGCTGAAAAATTTCGTGATGATGGTAATGATGTTTTATTTTTTATAGATAACATGTATAGATATACATTAGCGGGAACTGAAATCTCTGCTTTATTAGGTCGTATGCCTTCAGCAGTTGGTTATCAATCAACTTTATCTGAAGAAATGGGTATTTTACAAGAACGTATATGTTCTACAAAAAATGGTTCTATAACTTCTATTCAAGCTATTTATGTTCCGGCAGATGATTTAACTGATCCATCTCCTGCCACTACTTTTACTCATCTTGATACTATTATTACATTGGATAGAGAAATTGCTTCTTTAGGTATATATCCTGCTATAGATCCCTTGCATTCTAGTAGCAGACAATTAGATCCGTTAATAGTTGGTTATAAACATTATAATATTGCAATCGGTGTTAAATCTATATTACAAAGATATCATGATTTAAAAGATATTATAGCTATTTTAGGAATGGATGAATTAGCTGAACATGATAAATTAGTAGTTTCTAGAGCTAGAAAAATACAGAGATTTTTTTCTCAACCATTTCATGTTTCTGAAATATTTACTGGTATTTCTGGTAAATATGTTACTTTAAAAGAAACAATGAAAGGATTCAAAGATATATTAGATGGTAATTTAGATAATATACCAGAGTCTTGTTTTTATATGGTAGGTTCTATAAAAGAAGTTAAAAATAAATTTAAAAATATGAATTGTTAATTGAGTTTTTATTATGCTAAATTTAAATATATTTGGTTTTGAAAATAATTTTTCTTTTAATAATATATTGAAAATATATGTAATGTCTTTTTATGGTGAATTATGTATATATCCAAATCATTCTCCTTTATTAGTATATGTAAAATCAGGTATTGTTTTATATGATAATAAAAAACAATTTTTTATTTCAAAAAGTTTATTAGAAATTAAAAAAAATATTGTAACTGTATTTACAGATATAATTAAGTATGATTTTAATATTAATATATTTTCTATAAAATTTTTTTGTAAATAAATTTATTTTAATAATTTTATTAATTATTTTTTTCTTAAATTAAATAAATTTATTATTTTATGTTTTTTTGAAATTTAATATCAATTAAAAATTAAATATTATTTAATATTTTTTAAATTAAAAAGATAATAAATTTATATTTTTAGATATAATTATATTTATTATCAATAAATATAATTAATGATTACAAATAAAATAATAAATAAATTTGTTTTTTTTTTAATTATACTGAAAATATATATGGTAACAATATTTATGAATATATATTTAAAAAATTTAAATAGGGTAGTTGCTCTAGGAGGTGGACATGGGTTGGGAAGAGTTATGTCATCTTTGTCTTATTTGGGTTCTAAATTGACAGGCATAGTAGTTACAAGTGATAATGGTGGATCTTCTGGTAGAATTAGACAATCTGAAGGTGGTATTGCTTGGGGAGATTTAAGAAATTGTCTTAATCAATTAATAACTAAACATAATGCTATTTCAAATATATTTAATTACAGATTTAAGGGTACAGGTGATCTTTCTGGACATAATTTAGGAAACTTGTTATTAAAAGCATTAGATAATTTTAGTATTAGACCCCTAGAAGCTGTAAATATAATTAGAGCTTTATTTAAAATAAAATCTTTTTTGATACCAATGACTGAAAAAGCTGTAGATTTAGTGGCAATTGATAAAAATGATGTATTAGTTTATGGAGAAACTGCTATTGATGTTTTGCAATCACCGCCTAAATATTTAAAATTATATCCTGATGTATCTCCTACAATTGAAGGGTTGAAGTCTATTAATGAAGCTGATTTGATTTTAATTGGACCTGGTAGTTTTTATACTAGTTTAATTCCAATTTTATTAATAAAAGAAATAGCTTTATCTTTAAAAAATACAACAGCTGTTGTAGTTTTTATTGATAATTTATCTAATGAAATTAGTCTTGCAGCTTCTAGTTTGACTATTTTTGAAAAGGTATTAATAATGGAAAAATATATTGGTGAAAAAATAATAGATGTTTTGATTGTCACTCCTAATGTTAATATTAAAGGTGTAGAAAATCGGTTAATTATTAAGGATTTTTTAGAGGATGTTAATATTCCATATAATCATGATATTTTTCTTTTGAAAAAAGCTTTAGATAAAGTTATTAAGTTAAAGATATTAAATTAATATTTTTTTTTCATATATTTTAAAAAATCTGTGTTTGTATCTAGAATCATTATATTTGTTTTATTTTCATTGAATATGTTTTTATATGCTTTTAAACTTCTTATAAAGTAATAAAATTCTGGGTCTTTTTTTATATTTTTAATAATTATTTTATTTGCTTGTAATTCTCCTTCATTTTTTATGATAAAAGCTTTATTTTTTGCTTCATATAATTTTTTTATTGTTTGGTTATTTGCATATGATTTTATTTTTATTGCTTTTATTCTTCCATATGTATTTTCATTTTTAATTATTTCTTTTTGATTAATTTCCATATTTTTATATATTAGATTGTATATTTTTTTTGTTAATTTTATTTTATTTATTTTTATATTTATTATTTTTATTCCTAAATATTTATAATATTTTAAGTTTTTTTTACTAAAAATATTAATTTCTGATTTTGGTGTTTTTAAATCTATTTTACTTATTATTTTTATTTGTTCAATTATTTTAATATAATATAGTTTGTTTTTATTTTTTTTCTTGTTTTTTAAATTTATTTTGTTTATTTTATTTAAAATATTTTTTTTTAATTTAAATTTTATTAAATCTAAAATTTGTTTTTCATTGTTTTTTATGTTTTTATAATAGTTGTATGGATTGATAATTTTCCATTTTATGTAAAAATTTATAGATATATCATATTTTTGTTTGTCATTATTAATATTATTTATATTACCATTTGTTATTTGAATAAGAGTATTATTTTTTTTGACATATTCTACAAATGGAATTTTAAAGTGTATACCTGGATTATATATTATGTTTTTTTGTTTTTTATTTATTATTTTATTATAATTTAATTTTATTCCTTGTTCTTCTTCTTTTATTACAAAAATAGATAAATAAATAGTTATTAATATAATAAAAAATATTAGTGAAAAAATTATTTTTTTTCGCATATTATTTATCCTTAATTTTACGATTGTTGACACGACATGTATTATAAGCTCTTTGATCTATTATATTATTTAGTTTATTAATTTTTTTTTTGTTAATATTAATTTTTTTTTTGTTAATATTAATTTTTTTTTTGTTAATATTAATTTTTTTTTTGTTAATAGGTAACATAAATATGTTTTTGTTATTACTTATAACATTAGATGTTTGTTTTAATATTTTTTCCATAGTTTCGATATATATTTTTTTTTTTTCTATCTTAGGTGATATTCTATATATTGATAGAATTTTATTGAAGTGTAGCATATCTTTTTTTGCTCTATTGATAATATTATTTTTATATATTTTGGATTTATTTATGATATCTACAATTTTATAATTTGTTTTTTTTTCTAATTCTTTTGCGTAATATATTGCTTTATTTATGCATATTTCTTTATTTTTTTTTGCATTTTTAGTAGCATTAAATAATTTTTTTATTTTTTCAGGAAGGTTAATATATTTAAAAGTAATTTTTTTTATTTTAATGCCAACATCTTCTTTTATAAAAAAGATATTTATTTTTTTTGAAATTGAATTGATAATTTTATTATCATTTATAGATATTATTTTTTTAGTATTATAATTTATTATTGTTTTTAATAAGATTGATTCTATAGAGTTTTTTATATAATTTTTTATGTTTTTTATTGTATATAGATATTTTTTTGGATTTATTACGTTGTATTGTGTAATCATTTTTACATTTATTATATTTTTATCAGAAGTTATTTCTGTTTGTGAAATACTTATTTTGTATATTTTTGATCTATTGAATTTTAATATTTTATCTATTGGTATTATTTTCCAATGTATTCCAGAATTTATTAATTTATTAAATTTACCTAATCTAATTAATATCCCTTTTTCATTTTTTTTAATTATATAAAATCCATTAATTATCCATATACTTAATATTAATATTATTAAAGTTTTTATTATTTTTTTTTTGTTATTTTTGTATTTTTTTTTTGTTATTTTAATTTTATTTTTTATATATTTTAATAATAAAAATATATTGTTTTTTTCTTTACTCAAAAGATTTTTTTTATTTTCATTATTTCCCCATGGATTTTTAATACTTAAATATTTCCATGTCATATTTATTTCCTTATAATATTATTTTGTTTTTTATTTTTTAATATTTTCTTTTATAATATCAATTATTTTTTTAATTTGATTGTTATATGTTTTTTTTTTATTATCTAACCAATTTATATTTTTCCATTTTTTTAACCATGTTATTTGATGTTTAACTAAGTGTTTTGTTGCATGGACTATTTTTTTTTTCATTTGATCATAGTTTATTTCATTCGATATATAAGATAACATTTGTTTATATCCAATACTATTTATTGAAGGTAATTTTTTATTTATATTTTTTTTAAAGAATAATGTTTTTGTTTCTTTTTCTAATCCTAATTTTAACATTTTTTCTAATCTATTATTAATTTTTAAGTCTAATATATTTTTATCTAATGGTTTAAATGAAAATTTAATTATTTCATATGGTAATTTATTTTTAAATCCATTATTTATCTTTGTCATTTTTTTATTTGTAATTAAAAATACTTCTAAAGCTCTTATTATTCTTATATGATCATTTGGATGAATTTTTTTCCACAATTTATAGTCTATTCTTTTTAATTTATTATATAAATTATTCCATCCAATGATGTTTGATAATTCTTCAATTTTTTTTCTTATTTTGTAGTTTGCTTTTGGTAGAGTGGGAGAAAACCCATTTATTAATACATTAAAATACAGCATTGTTCCACCAACTAATATAGGAGTTTTATTTAAATTAAAAATATTGTTTATTGCTTTATTTGCATCATAAAAGAATTCTCCCGCTGAATAAATATCTGTTGTAGGTTCTTTTATATCTATTAAATGGTGTTTTGTTTCTTTTAGTTGTTTTTTTGTTGGTTTGTTTGTTCCGATATTCATATATTTGTATACGGCTGTAGAATCTACATTTATTATTTCAATGGGTGTAAAATTATTTATTTTTAATGATAATTTTGTTTTACCAGAATTTGTATGTCCCATAATAAATATTATTTTTTTTTTTTTCATATTTTATTTTTAATTTTGTTTATATATTTTTTAATGTTTATGATTTGTATAAATTTTATTTTTGTTTTATTATTTTTTATTAATTTGTTAAATCTTTCTAAGATTATTAAAGTTTTTACTATTTTTTTATGATCAAAATATTTTTGTATCTTTATAATTGAATATTTTAACCAAGATAATATTTTTTTTAAATTTATGTTTTTTTGTGTATTGATAAACTGTAATAATTTTATACAAAAATTTTCATATTTACCTGTTATTATTAAAGGTGTTGTATATATTACTATATTTTTGTTATTTTTATATAAGTTAATTCCAATTTTTTTTAACAATTTTTCATATTTTTTGTATTTTTTGTATTTTTTAATTTTTAGTCTAATAGGTATTATTAATCTTCTAATTTTTTTTTGATTTATTAAATTTAATTGTTTTATTTGTAGTACTTTTATCAAATTAATTAAATTAATTAAAAAAATTTTAGTTTTATATTTAATAATTACATGGTTTTTGTTTATTTTAGTTAATAATTTTATTTTTTGTATTTTATTTTTGTTTTTTGAAGTTTTTTTTATTAATGATTTATTAATTAGTATTTTTTCTATTTTTATTTTATTATTTAAATTTATTTTTTGTATTTTATTTTTGTTTTTATAGATATATTTTTTATTTATTTTTAGTTTTATTTTATTTTTTATAGCATTATATATTGTATAATAAATAATTAGAGGGTTTTTGAAATTTATTTTACATTTTGATGGATGTATGTTTATATCTATATCTTTTGTATTTATTTTAATAAATATTATATATGATATTTTTTTATTTGAATTTAATATTTTTTTTTGGATTTGTGTAATTATATTTTTTATGATTTTGTTTTTTATTAATCTGTTATTTACATAAGAATATTCTATTTTTTTATTTATATGTTCTAAACATATCCAACCAGTAATTTTTACATTTTTGTGTTTGTATTTTATTTTTGTTTTTTTGTTTGAAAATTTTTCACCTAATATATTGTTAATTCTATTTTCTTTTTCTTTTATATTTAATGCAATTTTGTGTTTTTGTATGATTTTGTTATTATTTATTAATAAAATATCAGTACTAAATTTTGATAATGCTATTTGTTTAATAACATCATTTATATATAAGAATTCTGTTCTCTCTGATTTTAAAAGATTTTTTTTAATGGGAATATTATAGAATAAATCTGATATTTCAATTGTTGTTCCGATTGGATGAGCAATTGGTTTTAAAATATTTGATATTTTACCTCCTTCTGCATAAATTTGCCATCCTACATTATCTTTTGATGTTCTTGAAATTAGTGATATTTTTGATACTGCATTTATACTAGCTAGTGCTTCTCCTCTAAAACCAAATGTTTTTATTTTTTTTAGATCTTCTAAAATATGAATTTTACTTGAAGTATATCTTTCTAATGCTATTAATAACTCATTTTTATTTATTCCTTCCCCGTTGTCTTGTACACGTATTGTTTTTTTTCCACCATGTTTTATTTCTATTTTGATAAATGTGGCATTCGCATCTAAACTATTTTCTATTAATTCTTTTACCACTGAAAATGGTCTATGTATTACTTCACCAGCAGCTATATATTTTGATAATTCTAGTGATAAAAATTTTATTGACATTTTAAAATTAATTTTTAATGATTAATATTAAATTTTTTAATTTATATGGTATTAATATTATTAAATAATTAGTATATATATTTTATATTAATAAAATTATTATTATTAATTAATTTATTTATTATCTTTTTGCCCCTTATAGATTCATATTTTATTTTTGCTTCTCTATGATTATCAATATATGATAAATTAATATTTATATCTGGTTTTTTTATATGTTTAATATTATTTTTTGGCCATTCTATTAAACAAATAGAAGATTCTTCAATATATTCTTTTAACCCAAGTATTTCTAATTCATGTATATTATTTATACGATATAAATCTATGTGTAATAAAATTATATTTTTTATATTGTATTTTTCAATTATTGTATATGTTGGACTTTTTATAAATTTATTATACCCCATTTGTTTTATAAATGCTCTGATTAATGTTGTTTTACCTGTTCCTATTTCACCATTTAAATAAATTAAAACTTTTTTTTTAAAACATGTATTTGATAATTTTTCACCTAATGATGATGTTTGTAATTCATTTATTAGTTTAATTTTATATGTGCACATATATTTAGTTTTTTTTATATTAAATTAAAATTTTGTTTTTATATTTGATCATTACTATTATTTATTTTTTAATCTATATATTTATTTTTTTTTTATTAATAATTTTATTTTGTTATTTTTTTTTATAATGTAAAAAACGTATTTTTATAGAATTTTAGTTCTTTTATTGAATTTTTTAGATCTTTTTTTGCTCTATGTTTATTTTTATATTTTATATATTTTGTTATTTCGGGTTTCCATCTTTTTGCCAATTCTCTAATAGAACTGACATCTAAATATCTATAATGAAAATATGATTCTAATTTCGGCATATATTTATATAAAAAGCGTCTATCATTACCTATACTATTACCACATATTGGTGATATATTTTTTTGGATCCATTTTGATAAAAATTTGATGGTTTTTTTTTCCGCGTATTTTTCATTATAATTACTATTTTGCACCATTTTTATTAGTTGATTTTTTTTGTGTGTTTTTTTATTCCAATTGTTCATAGAATCTATTATTTTTTTTTTTTGTTTAATAATTATATTAGGTCCTTCTGCTAAAATTTTTAAATTAGAGTCTGTTATTATTGTTGCTATTTCTAAAATACGATCAATTTTAGGATTTAGCCCTGTCATTTCTAAATCAATCCAAATTAAATTTTTTTTATTTAACATTTTTTTTTCTTATAAAATATTTTACATATATATATAGCATATATTTTATAAAGATATTATAATTTTAGTTTGTTAAATATTTAAGTTAGAGATTTTTATATAATAAATTGTATTATTTTATATTAAGTTTGTTTTGGAGAATTAATTTGTTTTTTTATGTTAAATATTTTTTAAATATATTTTTTTCTATTAGATATTTTACTAAATTTGTTGGATGGTTATCTAATAAGAGATTAGGTATATTTACAAATATATTTATAAAAATCTTTATTTGGTTTTATAAAATTAATATTTCAGAATGTGAAATTAAAAATATATCTAATTATCATACTTTTAATGATTTTTTCACAAGAAGGTTATTAAGAAAGTTTAGACCTATAGAGTTAAATTTTAATTCTTTAGTTTTTCCAGTAGATGGTATTGTTAGTCAATTTGGAATAATTAAAAATGATAGTTTGATTCAAGCAAAAGGGTTTTATTTTTCTTTAACATCTTTGTTGGCCGATAGTATTTCTATGGTTAATAAATTTATAAATGGTAGTTTTTTAACTATATATCTTCCACCGTATACTTGTCATCGTGTTCATATGCCATGTGATGGATTGTTAAAAGAAATAGTATATATTCCTGGTAAATTATATTCTGTGAATTTTTTTTCTATGAGAAGTTTATCAAATTTATTTATTAAAAATGAAAGAATTATTTTTTATTTTGATACTAAATTCGGTTTATTAGCACAAGTTTTAATTGGGGCTTCTCTTGTTGGTAGTATTGACACTATTTGGTCTGAAATCATAAATTTTAGTAAAAAAGATAGTGTTATAAAACGGTGGGTTAATAATTCTTTTGATAATGATATAAAATTTTATTTATTAAAAGGTCAAGAAATTGGTTGTTTTAGACTAGGTTCCACAATAATTAATTTATTTCCATTTGAAAAAGTTATAGTAGAAAAAAATATTTTTGTAAATAAAAATATTTTTTTTGGAAGTATAATGGGAAAAGGAAATATTATAAATAATAGTATTTTGAATAATTGTTTAAAATAGAGTCATATAATAAAGTGTTTTTAAATTTTTTATTGTTTTTTGTTATTTTTATTAATTTTTCAGTTTTTGCTGATTGTACTCCGAATATTTCTCATATTAAGCAAGAATTAGAATTTGTAAAAATATCTAATAATTTACCTTATAAAAATGAATTAATTTTAACATTACAGATGACTTTGAATTTTCTAAATGAACGTCAATATTCTATTGAACGTATAAATAGATATCACCAAATAATTACGGATTTTCCTAATTTAAAAAAAATATTATATCATAAAATTATTAATATTTTTGATGTTAAATTCTTTAATAATTTTACTAATTTAAACGATTTAAATCGTGAGATTATTCAAATAAACCAACAATTATTAAAAGAAAATAGTATTATGGAACGTGCACAGCAGAAAATACAAAAAATTAATGAATTTTTGTCAAAATTTTCTAAACAGTTATCTGAGGCAAAATTATTTATTAATAAGTTTAATTTTTATTATAATTTATATGATCAAAAGGTTGATTTTTTAAGTGAGGCTAAAAATTTTGCTAATTGCGCTAAGTATTCAGCACAAAAAGCTCGTGTCAATGAGTTGTATATGGCACAATTATCCGCTAATAATCGTCAGGAATTAATACGTATTAAATTTGAATTACATAAAAAAAAATTTGATAAATTAAATAATCATTTAATGATATTGTATAGTAAACTTAATAAGTTAAGAGTATTTGAAATAAAAAAAATATTTCATAAAATAATAAAATTAGTTTATCATTATAATGATAAATTATCTAGTTTTATTAAAGACTATTTTATTTTGAATAAAAGGTTATTTGTATCTTTAAATAATCAGTTTAATAAATTTAATATAATTTTTATTAATCAAAATATTATTCATGATAAAATTTTTAGATCACGTCATATATTATTTTCTATAAAAGAGCAATCTAAATTATCTAATTTTTCCAATTTATTTAATGAAAATTTAAGAAGACAAGTTGTTAATTTATCTAAATTTTTTAAATTGTCTCAATTAGATAATGAATTGGGTGAAATTCGTGTTCAACGTCTTTTATATGAAAATTTATTAAATAAATCAAAGCAAGATTATAGAAATAATTATTTTTTTTCAAATAGCTGCCATGATATTTTTGAAATTCAGTTTAAAATTAGAAAAAGAATACTTAATTATTTAATTACTGGGTGTGATAATTATATTATTGAAATAATTAAATTAAAGATACTTACAGTTAAATTACAAGATATATTGGAAGAAATTAAGGAATCTGTACATAAATATTTTTATTGGACAGCAGATGCTAACCCTGTTGGAATTAATTATTTTGTAGATATTTATCATAATTTTATTAAATTTATATCTGTTGATACATTTATTCAATTAGTTAGTGCTTTTTTGTTAATGTTTAGTAATATTAAAACTTTATTGCCAATTTTAATTTCTCTATTATTTATTTTTATAAATATTATTAATAATAAAAATTATGATAAGTTTTTAAATTATTCTTCTATGTGTATTGGTAAAATAACAAAAGATCGTTTTAGTTTAACATTATATGTTACTTTGTTATCTATGTTATCAGCCTTGCCTACTTTATGTTTTTTTACTTCTTTGGGATTAGGTTTTCAATATGCGTGGTCTTATCCTATTGCTGTTGCTTTAGGTAATGGTATAATTACTATGATACCGTTATTATCTGTTTTTATGATTAGTGCTAAATTTGCCAGGTCTAATGGTTTGTTTATAGCTCATTTTAGATGGCCTATATCTAGAGTTAATGGTGCTATGAAATATTATTTTTTAACGGTAGGAATAATGATTCCCTTGATGATTTTATTATTTACTTTTAATAATCTTAACGAACATTTTTATTATGTTACTTTGGGAAGACTTTGTTTCGTTTTATTTTGTATTATTTTAAGTTTTATTACTTATACTTTGCAACGTGCTGGTATTTTTTTATATTTGAATAAAAAAGGTACAGGTAAAAGTTTATTTAATAAAATAATTTGGAATATTATGATTTGTATACCCCTATTAGCTTCTTTAGCTTCATGTATTGGATATTTTACAACAGCACAAGATTTATTAATTAGAGTAGAAATTTCTGTTTTTGTCTGGTTTTTGTTATTAATAATTTATTATGTTATTCGTCGTTGGATGTTAATACAAAGAAGACGAATTGCTTTTGATAGAGATAAACAACGACGTACTGAAATTTTATTGCATAGAATAAAAAATGATGAAGATATTGGTGAAATTAGTAGTGATAATCTTGAGATAGATGAATCTTTAATAGATTTAGATACAATTAGTGCTCAATCTCTTCGTTTGCTTAGATCATTATTGACCTTAATTGCCTTGCTTTCTATTATTGTTATTTGGTCTAAAATTCATTCAGCTTTTAGTTTTTTAGAAAGAATAAAATTGTGGAATATAAGTACATCTATTCAAGGTATAGAGAATTTAAAATCTGTTACATTAGAATCTTTATTGATTGCTACATTAATATTCATTATTACAATGCAATTGGTTTATAATTTACCTTCATTATTAGAGTTAGTTATTCTTCAACATCTAAATTTAACTCCTGGAACTAGTTATGCAATTACAACATTAACTAAATATTTTATTTTATTTATTGGAGGTATTGTAGGTTTTTTTATAATTGGTATTGAATGGTCTAAGTTTCAATGGTTAATTGCAGCTTTAGGTGTAGGTTTAGGTTTTGGTTTGCAAGAAATATTTGCTAATCTTATATCTGGATTAATAATTTTATTTGAAAAACCAATTAGGATAGGTGATACTGTAACCATTCGTAATCTTACAGGAAATGTAACTTGTATTAATACTCGTGCGACTACAATTACTGATTGGGATCGTAAAGAGATAATTATGCCTAATAAAGCATTTGTTACAGAACAATTTATTAATTGGTCTCTTTCTGATTCCGTTACAAGAATAGTTTTATATATAACTGTTGATGTTATTTCTAATACTAAATTAGTTATAGATATTTTGAAAAAATCCGCTCTTAAGTGTAGTTATGTTATCAATATTCCTAAACCAGAAGCATATTTAGTAGATTTACAGTATGGTGTTCAGTTATTTGAATTACGTGTACATGTTGCTGAAATGGGTCATAGAATGCCTTTGAGAAGTATGTTGAATTATCTTATTTTAGAGGAATTTAAGAAGAATAATATTAGTGTTCCTTTTGTTATATTTCATATGAAATCTTATAATTTTGATATGCATTATTCATAATTTTTTATTTTATATTAATTTCATTTATTATTAATTTATTTTAGGTTCATACACAGAAAATTTTAGTTTTTCTGTGTATGAATTTATAATTAAAATTTGTAACTCATACCTATTGCAAATATATTATCCATTGAGTTTCTATATGAAGTATTAGATTTGTCTTTAATTAGATTAATTCTGTAATCTGCATATGCTGATATATTTTTATTTATATCGTAAATTGCACCTAGGTTTATATATTTATCTATAACCATACTATCAAATGCTGCTGGATTGGAATTATTTATACTTCTTTGTAAGAAGGATATTGAAGGGTAAATGTTATTGAATTTATATTGTGCTATAAATTCTATATTTTTGGTTTGTTTTGCTAAAGAATCATTATAAGATCTGTGTAAATTTTTTGAATTACCATATATAGCACCTACGTAAATATTATTTTTGTCATATTTTAATCCTAGTGCATAAGCAATTGATTTGTTTCCATTGTTATCTTCTTTTTGAATATCTGTTCTATTTACGTTGAACCAGCTACCTATAGTGCTTAATCCTATATCAGATTTATATTCTAAAGAACCTCCCCATCCATTACAATTTTTTTCTTCTTCTATACGATCGTATAAATTTTTACCTGCGTATTGTATAGCAATATTTATTCCTTTGAAATAACCAAATAAATCTTTGTTTCTATATGTTAATAAACTTGTTGCACGTCTTGAAAGGAAATTATCATTATCTTTTATTGATAGATTATTTTCTACAGGTAATTTATCTGTGTATGAGAGACTATCATATAGTATGCCGTAATTACGACCATAGTCTATTGATCCCCATTTTTTAAAATTTAAACCTGCATATGCTAAACATGTTTCTCCATTATATAATCTATATTGACTTTCTGTTAAATCATTATGAAATTCATATAACCATGTAGAATATCCAATTATATTTTTTGATATAAAATGTTCATTTTTTAAACCTAATTTTGTATATGATTTATCGCCCTTATTGTATTGACCATTACTGAATTTTCTTAGTATATTGATACTACCGTAAATATTAATTTTATTACCATTTTTATTATAAATTTCTATTGCATTAACTATATTACTCATCATTAATGAAATAGTTAAAATTATTGTGATAATATTTCGTTTTATCATGCTTATTACCTCTCATGGTAATTGTATAAGTTTTTTATATTATGTATATTTGTGAGATCAAATATACATTTTTAATAGATTTTATTTTACTAAAATTTTATTTATTTGTCTAAAATATTTTTATTATTTTATACTTTAAAAGTTAGCGTTTTTAGGTGTTCTTGGAAATGGTACAATATCTTTTATATTTTTTACACCTGTAATAAAAGATATTAATCTTTCTACACCCATACCAAAACCAGCATGTGGTATAGTACCGTATATTCTAAGATCCCTATACCACCAATATTTTTTTTTATTTAATTTTGATTCTTTTATTCTTTTATCTAAAATTTCTATTCTTTCTTCTCTTTCTGAACCACCTATAATTTCTCCAATTCCTGGCATTAAAATATCCATTGCTGATACTGTTTTGTTATCTTTGTTTAGTCTCATATAAAATGGTTTTATTTTTTTTGGATAATTTTTTATTATTATTGGGGTTTTAAAATATTTTTCAGTTAGATATTTTTCATGTTCAGTGGATATATCTATTCCCCAGTTTACAGGTAGTTTAAAATTTGTGTTTGATTTTTTTAATATTTTTATAGCTTCTTCATAATCTATTTGTTCGAAATTGGAAGATATCAATTTTTTTAATTTGAATTTATTTTTTTTTTTTTTTTTTTCAAAAAAAAATAAATCTTTATCTCTTTCATTTAAAAGTGATTTTGATATATATATTAACATATCAATTGCTAATTTTATTACATCATTTAATTTTGCAAATGCTATTTCAGGTTCTAACATCCAAAATTCTGATAAATGTTTTTTTGTATTTGAATTTTCTGCTCTAAAAGTAGGTCCAAAAGCATATACTTTAGATAAAGCACATGAATAGCTTTCTGCATTTAATTGTCCAGAAACTGTTAGAAAAGTTTCTTTGCCAAAGAAATCTTTTTTAAAATTTATATTTTTATCTTGTGAGGATGAAAGGTGGTTTTTATTTAGAGTTGATACTCTAAACATTTTGCCATTTCCTTCAGTGTCTATTGTTGTAATTATTGGTGTAGGTATCCAATAAAAACCATGATTATTTAAAAATTTATGTATTTTGTATATTATTGTTTGTCTTATTCTAGTAATTGCTCCAATTATATTAGTTCTAGGTCTTAAATGTGCTATTTTTCTTAGATATTCCATGCTGTGTTTTTTAGGGCTAATTGGATAAGATGATGGATCTTTTACCCATCCTAATATAATAATATTTATTGCATGTATTTCGTATTTTTGTTTTGTTGATGGGGAATATTTGATTATTCCTTTAACTTTTATAGAACAACCTGTAGTTAGTTTTAAAATATTATTTTTATAATTATGAATGTTTTTTTTTATTATTATTTGTAAATTTTCTAAACATGATCCATCATTTATAGATATAAATGTTATTCCAATTTTTGATGTTCTTTTTGTTTTAACCCATCCATTAATAGTAATTTTTGTTTCAGTTAATAATTTGCCTTCTATTATATGTGTAATAGATGTTGTTATCATTTTTATCTCTATTTAATGTTTTAAAAATGTATTTTATTTATACAAATATCAATCATGAATTTTTGATTTATTTTTTTATATTTTTTAATTTATTTTATAATTTAATAATGAATTTATTATTACATTTAATTATTTTTATTACAATATTTAATAATTTTATTTGATTAATTTTATATTTGTTTTTTATAAAATATTAATTTGTTATTATAATAATGGATGAAAAAAAAATAATAATCTTTCCATTAATTTATACCAATATGATCTTTTATCCCATTTTTTTAATTTTATTTTTTTTGATAATTTTATATATTCCTTTTGAATATTTGATAAAGTTTCACTAAACTTATGATCATCTATTGCTAATGTTATTTCAAAGTTTAGCCATAAGCTTCTCATGTCTAAATTTGCTGTTCCGATAAAACTTAATTGGTGATCTATTAATATACTTTTAGTATGTAATAACCCCTTTTTAAATTGATATATATTGACTCCAGAAGAAAGTAAATCAGTGAAAAAGTATTTACTTACCCAATTTACTAACGTAGAATCATTATAGTAAGGAATTATAATATTTACTTTTACACCTCTTTTTGCTGCGCTGCAAATTGCATTTAGTAAATCATTACTAGGAACGAAATATGGTGTAGTTATGTTTATTTTTTTTGTTGCTGAATAAATAGCTGTTAATAAGACTTGATGTATAATATCTTTGGAAAATCCTGGTCCTGATGCTATTATTTGTACTCCATTTAAATATTTCTTTTTGTGTGAAATTTTATTTTTATTAGATATATTTGGTAAAATCTTTTTTCCTGTTTCTAATTCCCAATCACAAGCATATATTATACCTATACTTATAGCTATTGGTCCTTCCATTCTAACCATTAGATCTATCCATTCACCTATTCCTATATTTTTTTTAAATAGTTTTGGATCTACTAAATTCATACTTCCAGTATAGGTTATATAATTATCTATAATAATTATTTTTCTATGTTGTCTTAAATCTATTCGTCTTAAAAATATTTTTAAAATATTTATTTTTAATGTTTCTACTATTTCAATTCCAGCATCTTTCATTATTTTTACCCATGGACTACGAAAGAATATAGAACTACCTGCTGAATCTAACATTAATCTACAATGTATTCCTTGACATGAAGCAATTATTAATGCTTCCGCTACTTTATCAGCTATTCCTCCTGGTTGCCAAATATAAAACATTATTTCTATATTATTTTTTGCTGATAATATATCTTTTATTAATTTTTTTATTATGTTGTTTGTTGAAGTAAAAATTTTTAATTTATGAACTTTTGTTCCTGGAATTCCTTGTATATTCTTACACAATTTAAATATTGAAGTTGCAATATAGCTATTTTTGTTATTAAAAATTGTTTTGTTACAGTCTATATTGTTTATCCAGTTAACTCCGTATAACCAAATTTTATATAAATTTGATGTTCTTTTTTTACCTACATTTAATTCAATTAGAAATATATAAACTAATATACCTATTATGGGTAAAATATATACGGTTAGTAACCACGATGTGGTTGATGGTATGGGTTTTTTTTTCATTAATATTCTTAATGTAACTAATCCTACTAATATCCAATATAAGAGTAATATTAATGCATTAATAATTGTGTATAATTTCATAAATTTATTATAATAATATTTTTAAATTTTTTTGTTTTTTTGTTTTTTAGATTTTATATAATTTGACAATTATTTAAAGATTATATTTTTTCATTTAATTTTTTATTAATTAGATTATTATTATTAATTTAATAATTTAATATTAATTAACTTAATATTTAGTTTTATTTTTTTATTATTTTTAATTTGACTAGTATTGAATATTAAAGATAAATAAATTTAGTAAAAGATTTATTTTTAGTTTGTTGGATTTATTAAGTTAATTTTTTTTTTAATTTTTATCATATAATTTGTTAAAAATTAATATTTTTTTATTGTTAATTTACATTTATTTTTTTTATCAATTTGTTTAATAATTTGTATGTATTTTCTATTTTTTTTTTATATTTTTTATTTTTTATATATCCTATTTTTTTAAATGTTTTTAATGATGATAATAATGTTTGTTTATTATATAATTTAAATTTATTTGGTATTTTATTTTTATTTTGATGGTTTATTAATATTTTGCTTTTTTTATATAAATCTATTGTATTAATACCTGGATTTAACTTTAATATTGAAATTATTGTAATATATTTCTTTAAAATATCATTTATATGTGTAGATAATATTTCTATTTTATTATTTTTGTTTGTATTTATATAAAATATTAGTTTTTTTTTTATGATTAATTTTTGATTAATAAATTCTTTTATTACACGAATAATAAATTTATTATTTTTTTTTTTATTTAAATATAAAAAAAATTCATTTTTAAATATAGGGTATATTATATTTATTTTATCTATTATTTTTTTTTTTTTTATTTTTTTATATTTTTTTATTATTTTAATTATTAGTGATGGAATAACGAATATATGTTGAATATTATTTTTGTAATAGTTTAAAATATTTATTTTTTCATTTAAAACTATTAAATCATAATTTTTATTTTTTTTTAATTTGATTTTTTTTGTTTTTATGGCTTTTTTTAATATTTTTTTTGCTGATTTTTTTGGAAATGTAAAATATTTGGAATATGGTGCTATTTTAAATAGTTTTATGTAACATTTGATTTGTTTTACCATTTTTATTTTATTTATCTGATGTTTTTTTACTGAAAGTAATATAGTAGCACATAAATTTATTGAATTTATAGCAACTGCAGCATTTATTCTATTCATAATATCATTTGCTATATTGTTAGCTATAGGTATTAGCCAGTTGGGATTTTTTGTTTTGCTAAAATTTAAATTTTGTTTCCATTTTTTAACATTTTTATTTAAATATTTTATTAAGTTTAATGGTTTGCCAAAATTTATATAGCTATTACCAAAATTTTTTATATTTTTTATTCCTTTAACTATTTGTAATATATTTTCATTTTTTTTTAAATGTCCTGACATTTCTTTTGTATAAGTTTTTACTTCCATTATATGATCATAATTTATGTAAATGGGTACTAATATTATTGGTTTGTTGATATTTTTTAATAAAGATTTTATTGTTATTGTTAATATTCCTGTTTTTGGTTTTAATAAATAACCTGTTCTTGATCTGCTACCTTCAATAAAATATTCTATAGAATGCCCTCTTTTTATTAATTTTATTAAATATTCTTTAAATATAATTGAATATAATTTATTACCAATAAATGTTCTACGAATAAAAAATGCTCCTAGTTTTCTAAATAAACATCCAATTGGCCAAAAATTTAAATTTGTTCCTGCCGCTATATATGGTATAGAAAGTCCTTGATGGTATATTGCATAAGATAATATGAGATAATCTATATGGCTTTTATGGCATGGTAGATATATTATTCTATTTCCTTTATATGCTAATTTACATATTTTTTTACTACCATTTATAATTATTTCATCAAAAGTTTTATTCCATACTATTTTCATTATTTTATTTACTATTCTTATCATTTCATATGAAAAATTAGTTGCTATTTCTTTGATAATTGATAGAGTAAAATACTTAATTTTTTTTTTATTTTTATTTTTTATTTTAATTTCTTTTTTTATCTTATTTTTAATGATTTTAGATTTTAATATTTTTTTTAAAAGTTTATTTCTTTTTATTATATTAGGACCAATTATCGCAAATTTTTGTTTGTTAAAGTTTGTATTTATTTTATAAATCAATTTTTTAATTAATGATCTTTTTGAGATGTTTTTTAATGAAATATTTTTGAGTGATATTTTTTTAGAAAAAATAATAAACGTTTCTTTTCCTATCCATATTATTTGTAAAATTTTTTTTATTATTTTTATTATTTTTGTATTTTTTATATTTTTATTATTTTTGTATTTGGGTTTTCTACCTATTAGTATTAATATTGGTAATATTTTTAAGTTTAAATTGAAATTTTTCTTTTCAAGTTCTAGGTATTTATTAATTAATTCAATATTTTTATTATTTTTTATGTAAAATAGAAATTTATTATTTATATTTTTTATAAATATACATCTAGGTATTTTTTTATTGTTAATTTTTATTGATTTTGTTGGGTCAGGTAATTTTTGTTTATGACATTGTTTTTTTAATATTAGTAGATCTATTTTGGATTTTTTTTGTAAAATATATATTATTTTTTCTTTTTTATTAATTTTGTTTAAATATTTTGGTAAGGTTTTAACATTTATACAAATATTTAATAATAAATTTATTACTTTGTTATAAATGTTATATTTATGTAGCATATAATAAATTTGATTCCTTTTTATGTGTTATTAATAAATGTTAAATTTTATATTTATTTTTTATATTATAGTTAATAAAAAATTTTAGAATACTTTTTTTTGAGATGAAATGTATTGTATATTTTTTTTTGATATAATTTTAAAAAAATTAAATATTTTTTTTTTTATAATGTTATATACCAATATTATTAATCCAATTATAAATATTAATATTGGTAAGATAGTTAAAAGTAGTATTATTTTCTTTTTGTATATTATAAATATAGACGTATTACCTAATACTGATCCAATTATAATTAATGTTAATACCCATATAAAAGAACTTATTATGTTATAAATTTGAAATTTTTTATATTTTATTTGTGATATTCCAATTATAATTGGTAATAAAGTTCGTACAAAAGCAATAAATTTACTAATAATCATTGCGGATAATCCATATTTATTAAATAATTTATTTGTTTTATCGTATGTTTTTTTTGGTATATTTGATATCCATAGTTTTATTATTTTTGTATTGCTAAAAAATTTTCCATTAATATAACCCAACCAACAACCTAATATTGTAGCTGTTGTTAAAGTTAATATTATTGATGATATTTTTATTATTTTTTTTGTTACTAACACACCTACGAGTATTAATAAACTATCTCCAGGAAGAAAGGCTGTGGGTATTAATCCGTTTTCCAAAAAAATGACCACGAATAATATAGAATAAATAATCCATGTATAATTTGTATTGGATAGAGTATTAAAATCTTGTTGTAATAGTGCATACAACAATTTATGTAAAATATTCAAATATTATCCTTTTATTTTTTCAAAGTATTTATATTTTTCTAATATATCAGAATTAATTTGTTTTATATGTTTTTGAGTAACTAAATTTTGCATTTTTTATTTTTATGAAATAGATATTTTTTTAATTGTATTGAAGTTATTAAATAAAACAAAAGGTATTTATTATTTTATTAAATATTTTTTTAGTAGGTTTTATATATGAATTATCAATGAATTCATTTGGTTTATGAGCTTGTTCTATAGACCCCGGCCCTAAAATTATTGTAGGGCATATTTTTTGTATAAATGGTGCTTCTGTACAATAATTTACTTTTTTTGTTTTTTTGCATTTTAATATTCTTTTAATTTTTTCTAATAATTTATATTTTTTATTATATTCAAACCCGGGTATTGTTGGGTTTAATTCTTTTATAGTAATTATATTACCCCATTTTTTATTTATAGGCTTTAAAACATCATTTAATATTTTATTTATTTGTATTGTATCAGTATTTGGTAATGGTCTTATATCAATGTATAAATGACAATATGAACAAATTCTATTTGCCGCGTTACCTCCACATATATGTCCTAAATTTAAAGTGGGATATGGTACTGTAAATGTATTATCATTGTAATCTGTTTTTAATTTGTTTTTTAATTTTAATAAGATATTTATTATTTTATTCATTATTTCTATTGAATTTACACCTAAATTTGGATCGCTTGAATGTCCTGATTTTCCTTTTATTTTAATTATTTTTGAAATATGCCCTTTATGTGAGTCAATAGGTTTTAATTCTGTGGGTTCTCCTATTATTGCAAATTTTGGATTTATGGATGTTACATCTGAGAAATATCTTGCTCCTGACATTGAGGTTTCTTCATCAGCAGTAGCTAAAATATATAGTGGTTTTTTGAATTTTTTGATATTGATATTTTTTAATATTTCTAATATAAATATAAAAAAACCTTTCATATCTGTTGTTCCTAATCCATATATTTTATTATCATATTCTGTAATTTTGAATGGATCTTTTGTCCATTGTTTTTCATCATAAGGAACAGTATCAGTGTGTCCGCTTAACATTAAGCCATCTTCTCCACTGTGGCTTTTTGCAAGCATATTAAATTTGTTTTTTGTATTTGGTATATATTGTATATCTATTGTAAATCCCAAACTATTAAACCATTCTGCTAAAATATTTATTATATTTTTATTACTTGTATCCAGTTTTTTATTACTTGAGCTAATTGATGGTATAGTTATTATTTTTCTATACATGTCTATGAATGATGGTAATTTATTTTTCATTTTTCATCCTTTTTAAATTAGTTTTTGGATTACTAATCTCTATATTTTTTATTTTTAATGTAATATTGTACAATTAGTATTGTTATATTTTGTAAAATAAATATCAATTTTTAATCATTTTGTTAATTTAATTTTTTATCATTTATAATATTTATATATTTTTTTATGTTCATAATTTTATTTTAATTAAAAAATTTATTTTTTTTTAAATAATAAATGATAAGAATATTAATTATTTTATTTTTTATATCTTATATATGCTTTTTTTATTTCTTTTTTTGCAAATTTAACATTCATCCATCCAATTATTTTAACCCATTTATTTTTTTCTAAGTCTTTGTAGTGTTGGAAAAAATGTTTTATTTGATTTTTTGTAAAATCAGATAAATTATTTATATCTTTTATATTATTATATTCATTTGTAATTTTATTTGTTGGTACAGATATTATTTTAAAGTCTTCTCCAGATTCATCTTCCATTTTGAGCAACCCAATTGGTCTGGTATTTATAATACATCCAGGTATCAATGAGTATTGAGTAATAACCATTGCGTCAATTGGATCACCATCTAGTGATAGTGTATTTTTTATATAACCGTAATTGCATGGATAAAACATGGGTGTGTATATAATTCTATCAACATATAGTGTTTTGTATTTTTTATTCATTTCATATTTTATTGGGTTACTATTGGCAGATATTTCAATAACAACATTTATTTTATTTGTTTTTTTTTTAATATTTTTTTTTTTGTTAGAACTCATATTTTTTTCCAATGTAGATTTATTAATTATAATATTTAATAACATTTTATTAATTTAAAATTAATGTGTTTAAATTAATAAATATCAAAAAATTAATTATTAAATATTATTATATAAATTTTTTTTAAAATCTGTATAATATTTTTTAATTTATTTATGTTTTATATTTTTTATCATAAATTAAGGGATTAACTGTGGTAAATTCAACATTTAATGATATTGATTCCGTTGAAACTATTGAATGGTTAGAATCAATACAATCTGTTATTCATAATGATGGTGTTGAACGTGCTAAATATTTATTTAATAAAATATCAAAAGTTATATTTAGAAATGAATATTCAAATGGTTGTTTAAATAAATTTAATTATATTAATACCATACCTGTAGAAGAAGAGCCCTTATATCCTGGTAATCTTCTTATAGAAGATCGTATTTGTGCAGCTGTAAGATGGAATGCTATTATGATTGTATTAAGGGCTTCTAGAAAGAAATTAGATTTGGGTGGTCATTTGTCTTCATTTCAATCTGTTGCGCATATATATGAAGTTTGTTTTAATCATTTTTTTCGTATTTATGGTGATAATAATATTGGTGATTTGGTTTATTTTCAGGGTCATATTTCTCCTGGTATATATTCTAGAGCTTTTTTGGAAGATAGATTAACTGAAATTCAATTAAATAATTTTCGTCAGGAAATATGTGGTAAGGGTATTTCTTCATACCCACATCCAAAATTAATGCCTAATTTTTGGCAATTTCCTACAGTTTCTATGGGTCTTAGTGCGTTAAATGCTATTTATCAAGCTAAATTTCTAAAATATTTGCATAATCGTGGTTTAGATGATACTTCTAAAAGAACTGTTTATGCTTTTTTAGGTGATGGTGAGATGGATGAACCTGAATCTAAGGGAGCGATAAATATAGCTTCTCGAGATAAGTTAGATAATCTTATATTCGTTGTAAATTGTAATTTGCAGAGATTAGATGGTCCGGTTTATGGTAATGGTAAAATTATTATAGAATTAGAAAATTTTTTTTTAGGTGCTGGTTGGGAGGTAATTAAAGTTATATGGGGTTCTAATTGGGATCCATTATTAAAAAAGGACATTAATGGTAAATTAGTTAAATTAATGAATGAAACAGTAGATGGAGAATATCAAACTTTACAATCTAAAAATGGTATGTATATTCGTGAACATTTTTTTGGTAAATATTCTGAAACAAAAGATTTGGTAAAGGATATTACAGACGTGGAAATTTTCAATCTTATTAGAGGTGGTCATGATTATAAAAAAATATATGCTGCTTTTAAGAAAGCACATCTTGTAAGAAATAAACCAGTTGTAATATTATTTCATACTGTTAAGGGTTATGGTTTAACATCTAATGTTGAAAGTAAGAATATTTCTCATCAGGTAAAAGATATAAGTTTTGATGATTTATGTTCTATAAGAGATAATTTGCAGATTTCAATGGATAATGATGGGATTAGTAATTTATTATTTATAAAGTTTAGTAAGGGTAGTGATGAGTATGAATATTTGCATAATAGACGTAAAGTTTTAGGTGGTTATTTGCCTAGTAGAAATATGTATAATTTAGAAAATAAATTAAGTTTGCCTAAATTATCAGATTTTAAATCTTTATTAAAAAAACAAGATAAAAAAATATCTACTACTATTGTTTTTATTCGTATATTAAACATTATTTTAAGAAACAAATCTATTAAAGATAGAATTGTTCCTATTGTGGCAGATGAAGCAAGAACTTTTGGTATGGAGGGTTTGTTTCGTAAAATTGGTATTTATAATTCTAATGGTCAAAGATATATTCCTCAAGATTATAATGAATTTTTTTATTATAAAGAGGATAAAAATGGTCAAATACTACAAGAGGGTATAAATGAATTAGGTGCTGTTTCCTCTTGGTTATCCGCTTCAACATCTTATTGTACGAATAATTTAACCATGATACCTTTTTATATTTATTATTCAATGTTTGGTTTTCAAAGAGTTGGTGATTTACTTTGGGCTGCTGGAGATCAACAAGCAAAAGGTTTTTTAATAGGTGGTACATCTGGAAGAACAACATTAAACGGTGAAGGTTTGCAACATGCTGATGGTCATAGTCATATTTATTCTTTGACAATTCCTAATTGTATTTCATATAATCCAGCTTATTCTTATGAAATGGCTGTCATCATTCATGATGGTTTATTAAGAATGTATGGTTCTAATTATGAAAATATATATTATTATATTACAACTTTTAATGAAAATTATCATATGCCGAGTATGCCACTCAATTCTGAATATGGTATAAAAAAAGGTATTTATAAATTAGAAACATTAAATGGTGGTAAGAGTTCTATTCAATTGTTAGGTTCTGGTTCTATTTTACAACATGTTCGTATGGCGGCTAGAATTTTATCTAATAGATATGACATAGCATCTGATGTTTATAGTGTTACATCTTTTACAGAATTAGCTAGAGATGGTCAAGATTGTGTTAGATGGAATTTATTACATCCTAATGATGTTAATAAAAGTTCTTATATATCATGTGTGATGAATAGCCATCCAGCCTTAGCAGTAACCGACTATATGAAATTATTTGCTGAACAAATTTCTAGTTATGTTCCTAGTGATAAATATTTTGTATTAGGTACAGACGGTTTTGGAATGTCTGATAGTCGTTTTAATTTACGCAATCATTTTGAAATAAGTTATCCTTATATTGTGATTTGTGTATTAAGTATATTAGTTCAATTAAAAGATATCAGTTCTGTTTTTTTTAATCAAGCTATAAAATTTTTTAGAATTGATGTTAATAAAATGAATCCTCGTTTATTTTAAAAGAGAAAATAATATATGCTTATTGATATAAAATTACCTAACATTGCAGGTGTTAATAAAGTAGATGTGGTTGAAATTCTAGTAAATATTGGTGATTCAATTAAATTTGAACAGATAATATTTGTGGTTGAAGCACAAAAAGCTTCTTTTGATATTACATCTCCATATAATGGAATTGTAAAAGATATAAAGGTAAAAATTTTTGATACAGTAAAAGTTGATGATATAATGATTATTATTGATAGTAATGAAGATGGTTTGCGATCATCATTAAAAACTTCACATAATATTTTAGATGTTAAATATGATAGTAAAATATCTAAAGTTTACGATAATAATTTAAAATCTATTAAAACAAAGGATTATTTTTTAAATGATTTTAAATCATATGCTACGCCATTAATTCGCAGATTAAGTCGTAAATTAGATATAGATTTATTTAGTATTAAAGGTTCAGGTAGAAAAGGTCGTATATTAAAATCTGATTTAGATAATTATTTAAATATTAAAACTAAATTTAACAAGAAAAAGAAAGAAGATAATAAACATATAAAAAAAGAAAATGAATTTGATAAGTTTGGTAAAATAAAATTTTTAGCAATTGGTGATTTACAAAAGAATATTGCTAATAAGTTACATAAAACATGGAATACTATTCCTCATGTTACACAATTTGATGAAATTGATATTACTGAATTAGAGGTTTTTCGTCATAGTGAAAATAAAAGGTTAAGTTTTAATAAAAATTTTATTAAAATAACACCTATTATTTTTTTATTAAAATCTATTGCAAAAAGTTTAAAAAAAATGCCTAATTTTAATAGTTCTTTGTCAAGTGATGGTAGATTTTTAATATTGAAGAAATATATTAATATTGGTGTCGCTGTAAATTCTTCCTATGGTTTATTTGTACCTGTTATATGTGATGTGGATAAAAAAAATATTACAGATTTGTCTATTGAATTATCAAATTTATCTAATAAAGTACGTGATAATAAATTAAGAAAAATTGATTGTCAGGGTGGTGGTTTTACTGTTTCTAGTTTAGGTAAGTTGGGTGGAATATTTTTTACACCAATTATTAATTTTCCAGAGGTGGCTATTTTAGGTGTATCAAAAATTTTAGTTAAACCTTTATTTGTTTTAGATAAAATAATTACTAGGACAATTTTACCGTTTTCTTTATCTTATGATCATAGAGTTATTAATGGTGTTGATGCTGGTAAATTTATGTGTTTAATAGATTATTTTATGTCTGATATTCGCAGATTAATCATATAATAAAATGTTTTATTTATTTTTTTTAATTTTATGTAAATTAATATTATAAGGATTGATTTTATATGGAAAAGAATACTGAAGTTGTTGTAATAGGTTCTGGTCCAGCTGGATATACGTCTGCTTTTCGTTGTTCTGATTTAGGCTTAAAAACAATTTTAGTAGAATCATATTCTCGTTTGGGAGGTGTATGTTTAAATTTTGGTTGTATTCCTACAAAGGCTTTATTACATGTATCAAAAACATTAAATACTTTTAGTGATTTATCTAATAATGGCATTATTAATACTAATATTAATGTTGATATTAATAAATTGTATTTATGGGAAAATAAAATTATTAATAGATTATCTTCTAATTTAAATAAGTTAACTTCAATTAAAGGAGTTAATGTTGTTTATGGGGTGGGTAAATTTATTTCCAATAATAGTTTGCTCGTTAGTGATGTTAATAATAACAATGTTATTATTAAATTTAAATATGCTATTGTGGCTACTGGATCTTCTCCTATCAAATTATCTATTGTTAATGATGATGTAAAACTTTGGTATTCTAATGATGCTGTTTTAATAAAAAGCATTCCTGATAAATTGCTTATAATTGGTTGTGGTATTGTTGGTTTAGAGATGGCTAATATTTACAGTTCTTTGGGGTCTATTGTTGATGTTGTTGAGATATCAAATGAAATTATGTCAATGTTGGATGTTGATGTTATTAATTTTTTTTTAAAATCTATGAAAAATAAAGTTAATATTATTAAAGATACTAAAATTATTTCTATTGAAAATAGAGATAATGGTTTTTGTGTTTTTATGAAAACTTCTGTATCTGATATTAGTTCTAAATTTTATTCTAATGTATTGGTATCTATTGGTAGATATCCTAATACTAAATTATTAGATTTAGATAAAGCAGGTGTTGAACTTGATGATAATTATTTCATAAAAGTTGATGACCAAATGTGTACTAGTAATTCTAATATATATGCTATTGGTGATGTTGTCGGTTATCCTATGTTAGCTCATAAAGGTATACATGAAGCATATATAGCAGCTGAAGTGATTGCAGGTTTTAAACATTATTTTAATTCTACCATCATTCCTTGTGTTTTATATACTGATCCTGAATTGTCTTGGGTTGGTATGACAGAAAAAGATTGCAAAAAAAATAATATTCCTTATAAAGTATCTTTATATCCATGGTCTGCATCTGGTAAATCAATAATTATGAATTTTACAAAGGGTATTACTAAATTAATATTCAACAAAAAAACAAATAAAATTATAGGAGGTGTTATATTAGGCACTAATAGTAGTGAATTGTTAGGAGAATTATCTTTAGCAATAGAAATGGGATGTGATGCAGAAGATATATCTTTGACCATACATGCTCATCCTACATTAAGTGAGTCTATTAATTTTTCAGCTAAAATGTTTTTAGGTAGTTTTACTGATTTTGTTAATGTTGATTAATTATTGTATGTTAATGTGATTTTTAATTTTTGAAATAATTGTTCATATAAATTACCTATATCACCTACATCATTTTGCCATTCTCCTTTATTAATCATTTTATTTGAAGGGTATAAAAATTTATTATTTGATATAGTTTTAGGTAATATTTTTTTAGCTTTTATGTTTGGAGTTAAATATCCTGTAGATATAGCAATTTTAGCGGATATATCTGGTCTTAGTAAAAAATTTATCATTTTTAATGATCCCTCTATATTTTTTGCATTAATTGGAATTGATAAATTATCCATCCATAATATACTTCCTTCTTTAGGCCATATTATTTTTAATGGTACATGCGCTAATTTTGCTGTATATGCTGAACCATTCCATATCATTCCAATATTTATATCTCCTTCAATAAAAGGATTGCTAGGATTATCTGAATTAAAGGTTAATACATTTGGCATAAGTATTTTTAGTGTTTTGTATGCTTCTTGTATTTGTTTTTTATTTGTAGTATTACCAGAATAACCTAATTTTAGTAGTGCCATATGAAAAACTTCTCTTGCATCATTTATTAATAGAATACTATTTTTATATTCTTTTTTCCATAAATCTTTCCATGATGTTATTTTTTTATAATCAATTTTATCACTGTTTATTCCTATTGCAGTTGCCCCCCATATATATGGTATTGAATATTTATTTTGGGGGTCAAATGGTTTATTTAATAGATTTTTATCTATAAAATGTAAATTAGGAATTTTTTTTTTGTTTATTTTTTTTAGCATGCCTTCATTTTTCATTTTGGCTACAAAATATGTTGATGGTACTATTAAATCATAAGGTATTTTTTTATAAGTTTTTAATTTTATGTACATATCTTCATTAGAATCATATGTGGAATAAATTACTTTTATTCCACTTTCTTTTGTAAATTGTTCAAGTAATTCTGTTGGTACATATTCACTCCAATTATAAAAATATAGTATATTTTTTTTTGTTTCTTTGCAGTTGGTGATTAATGATATAACTAATATTATAATAAATAATAATTTATTCATTTAATATTCCTTTTTTATATAATAGTAATTGACTTATACCAGCTAATATTATAGTTGTAGATAATAAAATAGTTCCTAACGCATTTATTTCTGGTGATATTCCTAATTTTACCATTGAAAAAATTTTTATGGGTAATACTTCAAATTGTGGACTAGATACAAAAAAAGATATTACTACATCGTCTATTGATAAAGTAAAACTTAATAACCATCCAGCTACTATTCCTGGAATAGCTATGGGTATAATAATTTTATATATTATTATTATAATATTTGCTCCAAGGTCCCTTGCTGCTTCTAATATTTTATTATCGAATCCGTTTAATCGTGAATATATTGTTATTGTTGTAAATGGTAATGAAAAAGTGATATGAGAAAATAATAATGACCAAAATCCCAGTGAAATGTTGAATAAAGTAAAAAATAATAAAAGTGAAATAGCCATAACAATATCTGGAGATATTATAATTATAAAAAGCATTGTTGTTATGAAAGATTTAAAATAATTGTTTTGATAATATATTACTATTGCTATTATTAATCCCATAATTGTTGCAATAGTAGCAGATAATATTCCTATTATTAGAGAATATTTTGTTGCTTCAATTAAACTATTGTTATTAGCTAAAATTGTATACCATTTAAGACTAAATTCTTCCCAGTTAATTCCAAATTTTGATTTATTAAATGAATTAGTTATAAGAATTATAATTGGTATATATAACCAACAATATATTATTAATATAAATGAATTTTTTAAGAAATTATTCATTATTTTTTTTTAAAATATTTATTATTTTAAGATATATTATTAATATAAAACCTATTATCGTTGTTAGCATTATATTAGTTGCGGCACCAAAAGGCCAATCTCTTATTTTTATAAATTGATCAGTTATTATATTACTTATCAGTAAGTTTTTTGCTCCTCCTAATAAGTCAGAAATATAAAAGAGCCCCATTGCTGAAAAAAGTACTAAGATACATCCTGTTAATATTCCTGGAACAGATAATGGTAAAATTATTTTTATAAATCTTTGTCTTTTTGTAGCTCCAAGGTCTTTTGCTGCTTCTAAACAGCTTTTATCCATTTTTTCTAAATTAGAATAAAGTGGTAAAACCATAAATGGTAATAGTATGTATACTAACCCAATAATTATGGCTTGTGAAGTAAATATTATATGATATGGTTCTTTAATTATATTTAATTTTAATAAAAATTTGTTTAATATTCCATTTGTACTAATAAATATTTTTAGACTATATATTCTTATTAAAGAATTAGTCCAAAATGGTATTATTATTAAAAATATCATAAAAGATCTTATTTTTTTTTTTAGTTTAGTTAAGTACCATGAAAATGGATATGCGATAAGTAAACAACATATTGTAGATATTATTGCTAAATCAAATGAATGTAATATGATTTTACTATAGATTGGGTTTAATAATTTTTTATAATTATTTAATGTAATAGTTTTGTTAATAAAATATATATTATCTTTAGTAAGAAAACTTGTGATAATTAATATTATATTTGGTAAAAATATAAATATTATTAGCCAAATCAGTATTATTGTGATTATTATTTTTTTTAGGAGATTAAAGTTATTTTTTATTTTCATATGGCAGTATAACCTCCCAATTTTTTACCCAACTTACTGCCATTTTTTGATTTAAGTTGTGATCTACATTTGGATCATCTTCATTAAAAAATTCACTTACTGTAATTATTTTGCCATTTTCAAGTTCTACTGTTGATTCGAGTGTCATACCTTTATAGTTTCTTTCGCGTACATATCCAATAAGTTTGTTAGTTTTTTGTTTATTGTCTATTTCTTCAACTCTTAAGTCTTCTGGTCTTAGCAGAACATGTATTTTTTGTCCTATTTTTGCTTTAAATTTTATTTTTAGAATAAAAAATTTTCCATCTATTTTGACCATAATTTTTTTTTTGTTTATTATTTTTAATATTTTTGTATTAAATATATTAATTTCTCCAATAAATTTAGCTACGAATATGTTATTTGGTTTTTCATATATTTCTCTGGGAGTTCCTTCTTGTTCAATATGACCATTTTTTATTACTAATATTCTATCTGAAATACTTAATGCTTCTTCTTGATCATGTGTTACTAGAATAAATGTTATATTTAATTTTCTTTGTAAATATTTTAATTTGTTTTGCATTTTTTTTTTTAATTTGTAATCTAACGCAGATAATGGTTCGTCTAATAGTAAAATTTTAGGTCTATTTATTACAGCTCTTGCAATTGCTACTCTTTGTTGTTCTCCTCCTGATAATTGATTAGGATATCTTTTTTTAAAATTTTCTAGTTGTACCATAGATAATGATTCATTTACTCTTTTTATTATTTGTTTTTTTTTAATCTGCTGCATTTTTAGTCCAAAGGCTATATTTTCGAATACAGACATATGAGGAAATAATGCATAATTTTGAAAAACTGTATTTATGTTTCTATTTTCTGCTGGTGTATTTGTAATATTTTTATTGTTTAAAAAAATATTTCCTGTATTTACCTTTTCTAGTCCAGATATTAGACGTAGTATTGTTGTTTTACCACAACCTGATGGTCCTAATATTGTTAAAAATTCTCCGTAATATATATTCATATTGAAATTAGTTATTATTTTTTTTTTTTTATATAATTTATTTATGTTTACTAATTTCATTAATATTTCTTTTGATTTTTTTTTTATCATATTAATGACTCTATTTATAATACGGATTTATGATTTTTTATTAAAATATTTTTTATTAAAATATTTTTATTTTTAGAATATTTATGTAAAAATTTTATTTTTATTTATTTAATTAATTTTTATATTTATTTATTAAAATAGTTTTATAAATGTTTATTTTATTGGTTTTTTAATTTATTTATATATTTTTCCATATCTTTAGTTAAATTTATTGCATTTCCTATATAATTTTCTGGAGTTATTTTTTTTAGTTTGTTTTTTTCTTTTTTTGGTATGGATAATTTATTTATAAATTTTTTTACATCTTTTTTAGTTATTTTTTTTCCTCTTGTTATTTTTTTTAATTTTTCATATGGTTTTTTTATTTTGTAACTACGCATAATGGTTTGTATTGCTTCTGTTAATATTTGCCAATTATCATTTATTTTTTTTTTTATATATTTTTTATTTATTTTTAATGTTGATATTCCTTTTATTATTTTTTTATATGCTATTATTGAATATGCAAATGATAGTCCTATATTACGTAATAATGTAGAATCTCTTAAGTCTCTTTGCCATCTTGATATTGGAAGATTGGTACTTAAATGTTGCATTATACTATTCGATAATTTTAAATTACTTTCGGCATTTTCAAAATCAATAGGATTGATTTTGTTTGGCATTATAGATGATCCTACTTCTTTTTTTTTATATTTTTGAATGAAAAATTTTATAGAAATATATCTCCATATATCGCTTACGAGATTAATATTAATTATATTAAATCTTATTATGCATGTTAATAATTCGGATATGTAGTCATGAGGTTCTATTTGTGTTGTGTATGGATTCCATGTTATTTTTAAAGAATTTACAAATTCTTTACTAATTTTGTTCCAATTAATATTTGGATATGCTGCTAAATGAGCGTTGTAATTGCCTACAGTACCGTTCATTTTTCCTAATATTTTTATTTTTTTAAGTTGATATTTTTGTCTTTCCATACGATAAATAAAATTAGTCATTTCTTTACCGATTGTAGATGTGCTAGCTATTTGTCCATGAGTGTATGTTAATAATGCTGTTTTTGTATATTTTTTTGCTATTTTTTTGATTTTTTTTATTATTTTATTCCAATAAGGGATAAATATATTTTTTTTTGCGTCTTTTAGCATAAGTGCATATGCTAAATTATTGATATCATCTGAGGTGCATGCAAAGTGTATAAATTCAATATTTTTTTTTAATTCTTTAATTTTAGATATTTCTTTTTTTAAAAAGTATTCTAATGCTTTTATATCATGATTTATTATATTTTCAATTTTTTTGATTTTTTTAGCATCTTTTATATTGAAATTCTTAATTATATTATATAATTTTATTTTTGTTTTTTTGTTTAAATTGGGTATTTCTTTTATTTCTGGTATTCTTGATAGTTTTTCTAACCAGAATATTTCAATTTTTATTCTATATTGAAATAGTGCATATTCACTAAATATTTCACGTATTTCATTTACTTGATTTGAATATCTTCCGTCTATTGGTGATATTGCATATAATTTGTTGTTTAATTTCATATGTATTATTTTTTTGTAATTTTATTTTAATTTTTTATATAAATATATTTAATTATTGATTATTATTTTAGATTAATAATTGTTAATTTTAATATTATGTTTTTTTATGGGTATATTTTTTTTTATTATACCTCCTCCTAAACAAATATCGTTTAAATAAAAAACAATTGATTGTCCTGGTGTAACTGCTATTATTGGTTTTTTAAATTTTACTTTAATTTCATCATTTATTTTTTTTTTAATTTTGCATTTTGTACTTTTTTGGTTATATCTTACTTTTATTTCATATTCTAAATTAAAATTAATTTTTATTTTATTAATCCAATGTATTTTATTTAAAATCAAACTTTTTGATTGTAAATATGGTGTACATCTATCTTGATCTACAATTAATATATTTTTTTTAATATCTTTTTTTATTACGTACCATGGACTATTTTTTTTATTTTTTATTCCACCTATTCCTAACCATTTTCTTTGACCTAATGTGTAGTACATGGCATTTTTATGTTTTCCAATGATATTATTATTTATGTCTATTATATTTCCTACTTTATTTGGTATATATTTTTCTATAAAATTTATAAATTTACGTTTTCCTATGAAACAAATTCCAGTTGAATCTTTTTTATTTGCATTAATAAAATTAAGTTTGTTTGCTATTTTTCTTACTTTAATTTTATTTAAATTTCCTATTGGAAATAATATTTTTTTGATTTGATAGTTTTTTATTGTATATAAGAAGTAGCTTTGATCTTTTTTTTTATCTGTTCCTTTTAATAAATAGTATTTTTTATTTATTATTTTAGTTCTTACATAATGCCCTGTTGCTATATAATCTGCATTTAATTTATTTAACGCAAATTTTAGAAATAATTTAAATTTTATTTCTTTATTACATATTATATCAGGGTTGGGTGTATTTCCTAATTTATATTCTGAAATACAGCATTTGAAGACTTTATCCCAATATTCTGTTGAAAAATTTATTTTATGTAATTTAATTTTTAGTTTTTTACATATTGTTTCAGTGTCTTGAAGATCTTTTTTTGAATTACAATAATTTTCATGATCATCTTCTTCCCAATTTTTCATAAATAATCCTTCTACATGATATCCTTTTTTTTTAAGTATCCATGCAGATACTGAAGAATCTACCCCTCCTGACATAGCTATTATTACTTTTTTCATTTTATATTTTTATAATTAAGATTTTATTGTAATATATATATTTAATGATTTCTATAAATTTATTTTATATCATAATGAATGTGTTATTAAAATGGAAAGATTTATTTGATTTAGAAAAATCTAAAAAATATTTTAGAGATATATTTTATTTTTTGAATAAAGAATTATTTTTTGGCAAGAATTTTTATCCTAATAAAAGATTTATTTTTAATGCCTTTCGTATTACAGGATTTGATAAATTAAAAGTAGTGATTTTAGGTCAAGATCCATATTATGGACATAATCAAGCTAATGGTTTGGCATTTTCTGTTAATGTAGGAGTTAGTATTCCTCCTTCTTTACAAAATATTTATAAAGAATTATGTTCTAATTTTTTGAATTTTAATATGCCAAATCATGGTTATTTATACAATTGGGCAAAACAAGGTGTTTTTTTACTTAATTCTATTTTGACAGTTGAAGCTGGTAAAGCTAATTCTCATTCCCATATAGGTTGGCAAATATTTACGGATGTTGTTATTCGTTTTATTAGTAAATATAAAAACAATGTAGTATTTTTACTATGGGGTAAGTATGCACAAAAAAAAATAAATTTAATTAATTTAAATAAACATTATGTTTTAACATCATCTCATCCATCACCTATGTCTGTAAATATTAGTTTTTTAGGATGTAATCATTTTATAAAAGTTAATAAATTTTTATTGAACAAAAATATTACTCCAATTGATTGGATATTATAAGTTTTTTTATTATTTTGAAACTATAACCATAGCTGGTCTTAATAATCTTCCATTAAGCAGATATCCTGGTTGCATTATTTTAATAATTTTATTAGCTTTAATTTTATCTGATTTTTCCATCATTATTGCTTGATGAATTTTAGGATTAAAAAGTACATTTTGTTCTGAAATATTTTTTACACCAAATTTAGACATTACATCAAATAGTGATTTTAATGTTAGTTGTATTCCTTTCATTATAGGTTGTAGTTTTTTGTTATTTTCTTTATTTGCTTTTAATGTTCTTTCTAAATTATCTACAACTGGCAATAGTTCATTAATAAATTTTTCTAGTGAAAATTTATGTATTTTTTCTATATTTTGAATGTTTCTTCTATTAATATTCTCAATTTCAGCTTGTGATCTTAATTGGATATCTTTTATTTTTTTTTTTGTATTTTTTATTTTTTTTTTTAATTTTTTAATTAATTTTTTTTTTTTATTTTTTTTTATTTGTTCGTCTTCATTTTTAATAAGTTTTTTATTTTCTTTTTCTATTTTTTCTTCTTTATTTTTAATAAGTTTTTTATTTTCTTTTTCTATTTTTTCTTCTTTATTTTT